>DNJI01000039.1:0-1565 GCA_003489145.1 Gammaproteobacteria bacterium
TACCATTGATGCGGCTAAACATGTATCAATGACTGAACTATCAAAAATGTTCCATGGTGCGGCTGCAATGATTCCTCATGCGGTTCAAACACTACCATTCTGGATGATGGTCGGCGGTATTGTGGCTGCTTGGATATTGTCACTCTATCGCACACAGTGGGCTGACTGGATACAGAAAACCTTCCATCGAACTAACTACGCCTTGGAATCTTTATACGGATTTGATCGTTTCAATGAAATTGTCTTTGTTAATGGCGTCAAGAAATTGGGTAATTTGTTATGGAAAGTGTCTGATTCCATGCTGATTGACAAAATTTTAGTGAACGGCAGTGCAAGACTGGTTGGCTTTATTGGCTCTGTAGTTCGACCGATTCAAACTGGTTATGTTTATCATTATGCATTCTTCATGATTTTCAGTTTATTAATTATTTTAACTTGGGTGCTGTTTGCAGGCGATAACCCATTACTATCTATCGAGTTATAACTATGGAACTATTGAGTTTATTAATTTGGCTACCAATCTTAGGTGGCGCATTGGTTATCCTGATTGGTAATGATCGCGCTGAGACAGCAAAGTGGTTAAGTGTAGCAATCTCTGTTGTTATATTTGTGATGTCGTTAAGTCTTTATACAGATTTTGATAGCACAACACATCTGATGCAATTTGAAGAGAAAGCATCGTGGATTTCTTATTTTGATATCAACTACCATATTGGTGTTGATGGTATCTCGATGCCACTCATTATCTTAACAACGTTCTCAACCATTCTAGTCATTATTGCTGGCTGGGAAGTCATTACTCGTAGAACCGCACATTATATGGCGGCATTCTTAATGATGGAAGGCTTGATTATTGGTGTATTTTCATCGCTAGACGCAATTTTATTTTATGCCTTTTGGGAAGCGTCACTGATTCCAATGCTTTTAATCATTGGTATATGGGGTGGCGATAATCGTGTGTATGCCGCTATTAAGTTCTTCCTATATACATTCTTAGGTTCAGTAATGTTGTTGGTGTCGTTAATCTATATGTATACCAAAGGTGGTTCGTTTTCAATTCTAGATATGCATAATTTAAGCTTGACAGCGGCAGAGCAGGCGTGGATATTCTGGGCATTCTTTGTGGCATTCGCTGTAAAAGTTCCAATGTTCCCAGTACATACATGGCTACCAGACGCTCACGTACAAGCGCCTACTGGCGGTTCTGTGATTCTAGCAGCCATTATGTTAAAAATGGGTGGTTATGGCTTTTTTCGTTTTTCATTACCGATTACGCCAGATGCGTCTTTACAGTTCGCAGATGTAGTGATTGCCCTATCTCTCATTGCCATTGTTTATATTGGCTTTGTTGCCTTAGTGCAAAGAGACATGAAAAAGCTAATCGCTTATTCTTCGATTTCACACATGGGGTTTGTGACTTTGGGTGTATTTGCCTTGTTCTTTATTCTAAAAATGGGTGCAGATGGTAATATTGTATCAATCAATAGCGGTAGTGTTGAGGGTGCCCTGCTAGGGCTTGAAGGTGCTATGGTACAGATGATTTCACATGGATTTATTTCAGCTGC
>DNJI01000039.1:1963-2828 GCA_003489145.1 Gammaproteobacteria bacterium
TATGGCGGCGTGATAAACTCGATGCCTAAGTTCACCGGCTTTGCCGTACTGTTTGCGATGGCCAATGCTGGCTTGCCAGGCACATCCGGCTTTGTTGGTGAATTTATGGTGATCCTAGCTGCGCTTCAGGCCAATATTTGGTACGCGGTATTAGCGGCGACAACACTAATTGTTGGTGCAGCCTACACCTTATGGATGGTCAAGCGTGTATTCTGGGGTCCAATCACCAATCCAGCAGTAGAAAATTTGAACGATATTAATGGGCGCGAATTCTTTGTCTTGGCAATCTTGGCATTAGCAGTATTAATTATGGGTCTATATCCACAGCCAGTAATTGAAGCTATGCACAGCTCAATTGAACACTTATTAAATCAAGCATTAACGTCTAAATTATGATGAATACATTCCAATTTGATACAGCGTCGTTACTGGTAGCTTTGCCAGAAATCTTTTTATTAAGCTCGATTGTAGTGATACTGCTGTTAGATATTTTCTTAACCAAAGGATTTAAGCAAGTTACTTATTACTTAACGCAAGCAAGCTTACTAATGACAGGTATTTTGTCATACAGTCTAATTGGACAGCCAGAGACACTTATCTTTAGCAATTCATTTGTAATGGATGATATGGCCTCGGTATTCAAAGTCTTTATGATGGGCGCTGCGATGGTGGCAATGGTGTATTCTCGTCACTACTTAACCCAGCATTCTTTGTTTAGGGGTGAATATTTCGTCTTAATATTGTTATCAATTTTAGGCATGATGGTCATGGTATCAGGCTATAGTTTGCTGACGTTGTATCTAGGTCTTGAGATTTTGTCATTATCACTCTATACCTTGATTGCCATTGCACGTAAAAGATCAGG
>DNJI01000039.1:3175-7357 GCA_003489145.1 Gammaproteobacteria bacterium
TCGATGCATGCTTACTGGGCAGATCTGTTTATGATCCTAGCATTGTTATCTATTGCACTTGGCTCAGTTGTAGCGCTGATGCAAACTAACATCAAGCGCATGTTTGCGTATTCAACCATTNNTATTGCTTTATGGTATGAGTATGATTTACGGCATTAGTGGCAGTCTTAATATTATCGATATCGCTGCGTTTGCATCTGATGCAAATCTTGGCTCAAGAGAAACATTAATCATTAACTTTGGCCTAGTGTTCTTAGTCATTGGTATTGCCTTTAAACTTGGCGCTGTACCCTTCCATATGTGGGTGCCAGATGTATATGAAGGCTCGCCAACCTCAGTGACTATGTTTATCTCGACTGTTCCAAAGATCGCTGCTGTTGCTATGTTAGTGCGCTTATTGGTTGATGGCCTAGGCTCAATGCACGCTTACTGGTCTGATCTGTTTATGGTCTTAGCATTATTATCGATAGCACTAGGTTCAGTGGTCGCACTGATGCAAACCAACATCAAGCGTATGTTTGCGTATTCAACCATTTCACATGTAGGATTTGTAATGTTGGGTTTTGTTACTGGCGTAGTGACTGGTTATGGTGCAGCTACATTCTACATTTTGGTTTATGTACTAATGAGTTTGGCAGCGTTCGGTGTAATCATCTTACTTAACAAAAAAGGCTTTGAAGCAGATCAAATTTCAGACTATAAAGGCTTAAGTAAGCACTCGCCTTGGTTTGCGTTAATGATGTTAATGGTTATGTTGTCAATGGCGGGTGTGCCACCATTTATTGGTTTTTATTCAAAATTCTTTATCTTGCAGCAAGTTATCTCTGCAGGCTTTGTGACGGTGGCTATCATTGCCGTGGTATTTGCCGTGATTAGTGCTTACTACTATTTACAAATCATTAAGTCCATGTACTTTAATGAGCCCGAAGGTGAAATTAGTATTGTTGCTCCAATGGATATGAAGCTCGTCCTATCCATTAATGCAATACTTATCTTGGTGGTTGGTATATTCCCTGATTTTTGGATGAAGCTCGCACTTTCATTGTTCTAAACAGGTCATTTGTAAAATTAAGACTGCAAGTGCAGCTTTTTTTATTGGTTATTAATTTGAATTTTTCCTAATTCGTTTTGCCTTTTCCAGGCATGACCATAAATCACTTCATAAGTCGCAGGTAGTTTGCCATCTTTTCGATAGGATTCATACATCTTAATCATTAGTTGAAATTTGTTTTTACCCATAAGAGATTTTGATCGAGTGCTAACTGTTTGCGCACCGATGGCTTTGAGATCTCTCAATAAATCCATAACCGTTTGATAAGTAAGGGTGAGTGTTTCCATTTCCATTACCGGAGATTGAAAGCCAGCACCAAGCATTTGATCACCAATATCATGCATGTCAGTGAATGTATTTACATGGGTATCACTATCAACCACTGACCAGCTCTTTTTCAGTTCTTTAAGTGTATCTGGACCAAAGGTGGAGAACAGGATTAATCCGTTGTTTTTAAGTACTCTATGGATTTCTGAGAACAGTTGCTTAAGGTCTGGGCACCACTGCATCATAAGGCTTGAGATAACCATATCAACACTTTTGTCAGCCAAAGGAAGTTGATAAGCATCGGCACAGATTTTATTGCTTGATGGATTATATTTTAAAGAGGCTTGGGCAAAATCTAGGCAAATGAGTTGTGAATCTGGAAAGCGTTTGGAAAGCTGTTTACTAAGCAACCCTGTGCCTGCACCGAGATCAAGAATAACACTCGATTCACCTGAGATAACATCTAGCTTAGCATCTAGGCGAGTAGCAATTTCTTTTTGTAAAAAAGCGTGTTCATCGTATTGACCTGATGCTTTATTAAAGGCTGATCTTACTGAAGACATTGCTCGACCTTGTTGGTAATGTGTTGTATTAAATCAAAATAATGAAGAGCGCCTTTGTCTAATTGGTACCCCATGATGTCAATATTGGTCGTGTTGATATTTAAACCTTCAATCAATACATTGATACGTTTACTGGGTATTTCTGTGGTGCTGAGCAAGCATTTTGTTTTTTTAGCTTGCATGGTCTGCTTGGCTTTAAGTATTTTTTGGATACTAAGCCTATCCCCGTGTGATTGAGTAACAGCGGTTGATTTTTGCAAATGATTGGATTTAATAAAATATTCAAACGTATTTGAAAATGTGGCAATGGGTGTTGCTTTGTATTTAGACAGTTGCTGATTAATATCATGTTTAAGCTGTTCTAATTTTTGATCAACTTGAGCTAAATTGTTATGATAGATAGCCGAGTTATTTTTATCAATTTGACTTAGTTTGTCAGCAAGTAATTTTGCAAAGTTTTGCATATGGTTGATGTCTAGCCAGCTATGATGGTTAGTGACCTGCTTATTAATAATGAATTGTTTGCTACTATCAATACTATTTAACGCTTTGCTTAACCCTGTTTCAAAATTAGGATGTATAGAAATAACTAAATCTGCTTGATCTAATATAGATAATTGCGAAGGTTTGAGATGGAAATGGTGAGCAGATTGTTGATTTTCTAATAATAGATTGGGTGTAGTAACACCTTGAGTTAGGTGACTGACAATAGAGTGGATTGGTTTAATGCTAACGACAATATTTGGGCTAGCAAAAGTAGTGGTGATAGATAGTAGGGCAATAAAAATCAGGCGAAAAATCATGTGGGTGATTATACCCGTAGCATCGCTTACTTTTGACAGACAAAAATGGCACGTTTTGGTGCGGGCAAACCTTCGATGGTAAGGTTGTCATCATTCGGATCTAAAAAATCTTGAAGTGACTGGGTGTTATCTCCAATCCAATGGGTGGCGCGCTGTTCTTCAGGCGTGGTTTTGGTGACGTCTACCAACTTAATATCACTAAAACCAGCCTGCTCCAGCCAAGTATGCAATGTGTCTGTTGATGGCAAACACCAAACGTTACGCATTCTAGCGTAGCGATCTTCAGGAATGATTTGATCGCCATGCTTATTATCAATAACTAGAGTTTCTAAAACGAGCTCACCTCCTTTTGTCATCACATTTTTAAGTTGTTGTAAATGCAGACTATGGTCTTTTTGATGGTAGAGCACCCCCATAGAAAACACGGTATCGAATATAGATTCATTCGGCATTTGTTCTAGCTTTAATGGCAATATAAAAGCATTTGGCGGGCTGCTAATCAGTGAGCGTATGGCTTGGAATTGGTAATTAAATAATAAGAACGGTTCGATTCCTAATGCAATGTTAGCGCCAGCTAGTGCCATCAAGTAAGTAAAGTAGCCATTGCCAGAGCCAACATCAAGCACAGCCTTACCTTTGAGTGATTTAATGTGAGGCGCCACTCTGTCCCATTTCATATCACCACGCCATTCGCTATCGAGTTGCAAGTCTCCAATTTGATAGGGGCCTTTGCGCCAAGGCATCAGCTGTTTAAAAGCAGATTCTAATTGTTTTTTGTCAATGGCTTGTGAATTAATTTTAAGATAAGGCGAGGCGTATTGAACTCCCCCTTGCGGTTGGGTTTTAATGGATTCAATCGCCTTTACCCATTTGGGGATATTGCCATTATTAACCGAGAATGCTTGCTCTGACAATTCAACAAGTTGCACACATAAAGGTGATAATTTTGATTCAAGGCATTGTTTGGAAAAATCGTTAAGCATAAACATTTGTGATTAAAAATAAGTAGTATAAAATATAGAATCAAAGAGGGGAGAAGTCAACTTTTAACAACTTTTAACTTTATCGGAGATATGAAAATAATGAAAAATACTTTAAGTTTTGTAGCAGCATTTGCTTTAGCAACTAGCGTAATGGCAGGTGGCGATGACCGTGATGTAGGACCAGTTGAGTCGTTTGATGAAATCGCACCCATTGCTGAACCGGTTGCTGATCAAACAGTTGTAGGTAATCAAGATCCGCAAGAGTTAGTGTTAGGCACAACACCGGCTGGCATTCCAGTCACTAAGGTGGCACATATTGCTTGTAAAGATAAGCTCGGCTTATCTGATGAAAATATTGCCCGATTCATGGATGCGTTAGCTGGCGGCTCTGTTTATAATACTGGCCCGATTGATGCAATGGGTACCTTGTTCTCACCAAACAGATGGGCAGATTACTACACTTGTGTTGAAGAATTTAAATAAGCTAATTATTTAAATCAATAAAAAAGCCCGCA
>DNJI01000039.1:7665-8829 GCA_003489145.1 Gammaproteobacteria bacterium
TGCGGGCTTTTTTATTGCCGGTTAAATACTGAAAGGCCTTTGCTAATCATCCCTATTTATGCAAAGCTCTCACTGACTTAGATTTCAAGTAAAGCGTTTTCTTTTTCATTGAGTTTGTCATCGACTGACTTCACGTGGTCATCAGTGATTTTTTGAATGTTGTCTTCTGCTTTACGCGATTCATCTTCTGAGATCTCTTTTTCTTTTAACAGTTCTTTAAAATCAGAGTTAGCATCACGTCGAATATTGCGAATAGCAACTTTGGCTTGTTCGGCCTCGTCTTTAACCACACGTACTAATTCACGACGACGCTCTTCAGTGAGTGGCGGTAGAGGGATGCGCATTACTTGACCGACTGTTTGTGGATTAAGGCCTAAATCAGACATCATGATGGCTTTTTCAACGACAGCCACCATGTCTTTTTCCCATGGTGACACCTTAAGAGTGCGTGAATCCTCAGCATTGATATTAGCCACTTGTGAGATAGGCACCATTGAGCCGTAATAATCAACTTGGATTTGCTCGAGTAGGGATGGATGGGCGCGACCCGCACGAATTTTACTGAATGCATTTTCTAGAGAGGCGATGGTTTTATTCATACGCTCATTAGCATCTTGTTGAATTTCATTTAACATATTATTCCTCTGATTATTGCTAGCCTATAATGGTGCCTAGCGATTCACCTTTTAAAATATTAGACAAGGTCTTTGGATCTTCGAGCATGCTGAAGACGCAGATTTCTAACTTGTGTTCACGACACAAAGCAAAAGCAGCTGTGTCCATAATTTGAAGATTTTTTTCAATGGCTTCATCAAAGCTCAATGAGTCGTAACGAGTCGCATCAGGATTTTTCATTGGGTCGTCGGTATAGACGCCATCTACTTTGGTGGCTTTAAAGACGATATCAGCACCAATTTCAATACCACGTAGCACAGCGCCAGTATCTGTAGTGAAGCAAGGGCTACCTGTCCCTGCTGAAAAAATAACCACTTTGCCTTCGCTAAGTGCTTGCTTGGCTTTGTTGTGATCAACTGGATCACAAACACCACCACCAATTGGAAAGCCTGACATAACCAGTGCATCAATCCCGGATTGTTTGCAAGCATCTGCAATGGCCAAAGCATTAATGACGGTAGCCAACATGCCCATATGATCGCCAGTGAC
>DNJI01000054.1:0-498 GCA_003489145.1 Gammaproteobacteria bacterium
ATATCGGCATATTCAAGTTCGCCACCAATCGGAATGCCATGAGCAATACGGGTGATTTGAACATCAAATTGCTTTGCCATATTGCTGATGTAATGAGCAGTAACCTCACCTTCAACCGTAGCGTTAGTGGCCAAGATAATTTCTTCCACTTTTAGATCACGTAGTTTTTGCTCTAGTTCATCTAAACCAAGCTCAGCAGCACCGATGCCATCAATAGGAGAGAGGTAACCACTAAGAACAAAATACTTGCCCTTGTAAACACCACTTTGTTCAATGGCATGAATATCAGTTGGGGTTTCAACAATACAAAGTTGTGATGAGTCACGCACAGTATTAGCACAAATATTGCAAATATTTTTTTCACTAAGTGTGCGGCATGATGAGCAGTGCTTAACATGCTCCATAGCATCAACCAAAGCCTTAGCCAGTTCGAATCCACCTTCTCGATCACGTTCTAATAGATGGTAAACAAAGCGTTGTGCAGTTTTGCTACCAACA
>DNJI01000054.1:915-4542 GCA_003489145.1 Gammaproteobacteria bacterium
CCAGGCAATTTCATACCACCAGTCGCACTTTTCATTTTGGTAGCTGATTCGTCAGCGATTTGCTTGGTAGCGTCGTTAATAGCAGTAAGAATTAAATCCTCTAGCATGTCTTTATCATCCATGACACCTTCATCAATTTGAAGGTTGGTGGCTTGATGCTCACCATTAATAGTTACTTGCACTGCACCACCGGCGGCTTTGCCAGTCGCCGTTAGGTTTTTGATTTCTGCTTGAGCTTGTTGCATGTCTTCTTGCATTTTTTGGGCTTTTTGCATCATGCTAGCCATTCCGCCTTTAAACATTTCCTATCTCCTTAATACTATTGATATCAACCTTTGCGTTAAAGGTTTGTTGTAATTTTTGTACACCTTCATCTTTCATAAAGGTTTTTTGCATGGCGGCCATTTTTTCATTGTTGGCTTGTGTTTCTTTTTGTGCCAAGGTTTGCGTTGTAAGCTTGGTTAAGTTAATTTGAAGTGTAAACTTGCCAAAATTTTCTTGTAATACAGTTTGGATTGCACGTTGAATATTATCGGTCAGTAAGTTTGAAAACTGCTCATCCAGATTGAGTATTAAAGTCTGATTATCGGCACTATCAAGCAAAGTATTTTTTAGTAGCATGCGAGATGCCGTATTAAATTTGAGTGACTTAGTCAGATCTTCCCATTGTTGTTGCGAGCTAATATTAAGCGTTTCTTTCGGTGTATCTTGTTTGGTTTTCTTAAGGTTTTTTGGCTTAGACTCTACCGGCGGTTTGGCTTTAGGTGTTGTCTTGGCTTTAGGTTTTTCGGCTAATTTAGGTGTTTTTTTTTCTGCTAAAACTTCAGTTTGACTATGAAATGCCAACATTCTGAGTAGCGTCATTTCAAAGCCAATTTGTTCACTCGGCGCAAGCGGCATGTCTTTAGAGCCGTTAATTGCCATATGATAAAACAACTGTAAATCTTGATTAGAAATTTGCGTCGCCAAGGCTTTAATATCGTTAGAAATTTGCGTATTGTCAATAATCTGCGCAATCGATATTTGATGAAAAAGACTGGTAAGATCTTTAAGCGCATGGCTTAAATCTTCACCTTTATGAGATAACTCTTTAACAAAGTTAATCACGGCTTCAGCATCTTGATTAAACAAATGAGTCGCCAAGGAAAGAATATCATCATGATGTACCAGGCCAAGCATAGCCTTAATGTCTTTACTCATCACTGTGCCATTGCCATAAGAGATAGACTGGTCGAGCAAGCTTAGTGCGTCGCGCATAGAGCCATTGCCAAAATCGGCAATCTGACCTAGGGCCAACTCTTCATATTCAAGACCTTCAGCCTCCATAATAAATTTCAGCTGACCTAGGATTTCTTCATGCGTGAGTTTTTGCAAGGTAAATTGCAAACAACGAGACAAGATAGTGACCGGTAGTTTTTGTGGATCAGTGGTTGCCAGCAAAAATTTAATGTGTTCTGGCGGCTCTTCCAAGGTTTTTAGCAGTGCATTAAAACTACTTTTTGAGAGCATGTGCACTTCGTCAATCAGGTAAATCTTGTAGCGATTTTTAGTCGGCATGTACTGCGCATTTTCTAAAATAACGCGCATGTTATCCACACCTGTGTGCGAAGCAGCATCTAGTTCAATTAAGTCAACCGATTGACCTTGGTCAATTTCAATACAAGTAGGGCATTTTCCACAAGGTTTAGAGCTAACACCAGCTTCACAATTGATAGATTTGGCGAATATGCGAGCAATGGTGGTTTTGCCGACACCACGCGTACCGGTAAACAAAAAAGCATGGTGTAAGCTATCAGCATCAAGTGCGTTAATGAGTGTTTTGACTGTGTGTGTTTGACCCACCATTTCACTGAAAGTGTGAGGGCGATATTTACGGGCTAAAACTTGATAATGTTGACTCATTAAAATAGTTTACTTTAAATAAAAGTGGCAGCACCAAGAATAACATCCAACACATGAAAAAATTATTACCGTTGCTTCCTTCCGGACCTGGCGGAGTTCATAACCATTCATTGTCGGCGCACCCTTAGCACTACCAAAAACTATTTTACATTTATATCTGCTTTCTATTTAAGAATTGTTAGCTTGTTTTAAACGATCAGGTGTACCGACATCTTGCCAGTAGCCGTTATGATACTCACCACTCAGTTGGCCGTTGGCGATGGCTTCTTTAAGAATGGGGTAGAGCGGTAATTTTTGCTCAAACTCTAAGTGTGATTTGAACAAGTCTGGATGGTAAATGCCAATACCTGAAAAAGTGTAAGACTGACCATGAACATTGGTAACTTGATGGTTGTTCACCAATGAGAAATCACCATTTGGATTGTGAGGTGGATTGTCAATCAGCACCAAATGTGCAAGTGACCCAATCGGTAGCGTGAGTTTGGATAAATCATAATCGCACAACACATCGGAGTTAATCACAACAAAGGGTTTGTCACCTAAGAGTGGCAGGGCTTTGATAATACCGCCAGCCGTTTCTAATGCACCCGCCGATTCATCGCTATAATTAATACGAACCCCAAACTTAGAGCCATCACCTAGATGTGTAATTAGTTGCTCGCCTAAATACGAAGTGTTGATGACGATATTGGTGATTTTAGCTTGCTTAAGCGCGTTGATTGAATGCTCTATAAGTGTGGTGTTTTTAACCTTGATTAAAGGTTTTGGTGTATTTGCCGTGAGTGGCATCATGCGCTGGCCACGACCTGCGGCTAGAATCATGGCGTGGGTTTGGTGGTTGGCTAATTCAAGAATATTACTGAGTGACTTTAGTTCTGGGTATTTATTAGCAATAGCAAGCACATATTTAGCCACTAGCGGGATATCTGCTAGATACTGGTGTTTGCCATCACGAAGTGACAAGCGTTTAAATATGCCTAATACTTTAAGGTGGCGTTGCAAGCCCATGAGATCAAATTGTTTTTCAAATTTGGCAAAAGGGTTTTGGATATTAGCTTGCTCATAAAAATAGACAAGCAAGACTTGCACCTCGGTTGGTTTGAGCTCAAAGTAGGCGTCTTTAAGCAGTGAAACTAAATCGTAAGTATTGGATCCAACCACTGCATCTTGAAAGTCAATGACGCCCAATTCGTTATTTTCTAATAGCATTAAGTTGCGTGAATGGTAATCACGATGGACAAAGACCTGATCAGTGCTTTGTGCGTTATCACTTAATAAAGCAAAAATTGTTTGTAATTGAGTGTGGTGCTCGCTACTGAGTACTGGCAAATACCAATCAATCAGTAGTTGCATTTCTGTTGTTAATAATGCAGCATCATAGTTAGGAATATTGACAGCTTCAATTTCTAGTGATTGAATATCGATGAGAACATCAATGGCATTTTTGTAATGCTGAAGTTCAAAGTTTTTTTGTTGGGCGTTTAAAAAGGTTTGATTGCCTAAATCTTCTAGCAGTAAAAAGCCCAGTTCTAAATTAGTTTCGATAATTTTTGGGGCATGAACACCACCCGTAATTAGATGCTTGGCGATACGAATAAAGGGCTCGCAGTTTTCTTTTGAAGGCGGTGCATCCATAGCAATAAAGCAAGTATTATCACGCTCAATTCTAAAATAACGACGAAAGCTGGCATCATCGCTGGCTGTGGTGATAACAAAATTTTCATC
>DNJI01000012.1:0-4873 GCA_003489145.1 Gammaproteobacteria bacterium
TGCTGTATTTGAAGCTAGCGCGCCTAATTTATCTACTTGATGAGTATTAAACACATTACTTGCCAAGCCTCGAGTGGCAAAATCTAGCGCCACATTCCATTCAACTTCTTTCCAAGTGCCTTCAACTTTAATCTGTGGTGCTAGCAATCTGTTTTCATGCGAAAGACCTTCGTATGAGAAACGATCTCTATCTGAAATCCAAGTTTCGTTAATACTTTCGTTGTCTTTAGCAACAATACGCTTAACCTTGCCTTTATAAGTTTGTGTAATAATGTTCGAGCCGACCAAATCATGTCGAGCAATATTAGAAACAGCATTCATTTGCCAAGATCTAAGCTCATAACGGAAAGGCTTCGACGTGAGCGCGCCCACTGGACAAACATCAATCATATTGCCTGAAAGCTCTGATTGAATACCTTCAGTTAAGAACGGCTCAATCTTCATGTCTTCGCCACGACCCGTGCCACCCATTTCCATAATGCCGGCTACTTCAGCACCAAAACGTACACAGCGCGTACAGTGGATGCATCGAGTCATGTCTGTTTGAATCAGTGCGCCAATATCACTATCAGCCACAATACGCTTACCTTCAGTAAAGCGTGAAACATCTGAACCGTAATCCATCGCAACATCTTGCAACTCGCACTCACCACCTTGGTCACAAATCGGACAATCTAGCGGATGGTTAATCAATAAAAATTCCATCACTGCTTTTTGCGAAGCCTTGGCTTTTTCATTTTGTGTGTGGATTTTCATGCCATCGGCAATTGGCGTAGAGCACGCAGGTTGTGGCTTTGGCGCACCTTCAACGTCCACCAAACACATACGGCAGTTAGCCGCTATTGATAATTTTTTATGGTAACAAAATCTCGGCACACTAATGCCTTCTCTGTCAGTAACCGTGATAAGCATCTCACCTGCTTTGGCATTAATACTATTACCGTCAATTTCAATTTCAATATCAGCCATCTATTCTACCTATTACCCTTTCACCATACTCTTGCCGTGTTCGATATAATATTCGAACTCTTCACGGAAACATCGAAGGAAACTTTCAACCGGCATTGCCGCGGCATCGCCCAGCGCACAAATTGTGTTGCCCATAATTTTGTCTTGAACACCCATTAGCAAGTCAATATCATCTGCCTTGCCATTGCCATCCATAATGCGTTTTAGCACACGGTATAACCAACCTGTACCTTCACGACACGGTGTACATTGACCACAAGACTCATCATAATAAAAATGCGCCAATCGCGTCAACGCCTCAACCATGCAAGTTGAGTCATCCATGATGATGACTGAACCTGCGCCCAACATAGAGCCTGCTTTTTCAATACCGTCATAATCCATGGTCATACCCATGGCAACTTCTGCCGTTAACACTGGGGTTGATGATCCGCCTGGAATCACCGCTTTTAAAGTTCTGCCTTCGCGAATACCACCTGCCATTTCTAACAAGTCTTTAAAAGGCAACCCCATTGGCACCTCAAAGTTTGCTGGTTTGTTCACATGACCAGTGACAGAAAATAACTTACAACCACCAGAATTCGCAACGCCAATATCGGCAAACCACTGCCCGCCTTTTGCAAGGATATCTGGAACAGAAGCAAAGCTTTCCGTATTGTTAATCGTAGTTGGCATACCAAATAAACCGATATTCGCTGGGAATGGTGGTTTGAATCTTGGCTGGCCTTTTTTACCTTCAAGTGATTCTAGAAGTGCTGTTTCTTCACCACAAATATAAGCGCCTGCGCCTAAGTGCGTGTATAGATCAAAACTCACTGAGCTACCATCAATATTTTCACCGAGTAAGCCTGCATCGTAGGCTTCTTTTAGCGCATCTTCAAAGCGATAAAACGGTTCCATGAATTCACCGCGAATGTAGTTATAGCCTTTGGTTGCATTCATTACAAAGCCACCAATTGCCATACCTTCAATAACAGAATGTGGGTTGTATCTTAAAATATCTCTGTCTTTACAAGTGCCTGGCTCACCTTCGTCAGAATTACACACCACATATTTTTGCATGTTGGCATTGCGCGGCATAAAACTCCATTTAAGGCCGGTTGGGAAACCCGCACCGCCACGGCCACGTAGGCCAGAAGTTTTTAATTCGTCAATAATTTGTTCAGGCGTGAGTTCGCCTTTTAGGATTTTTCGCCAAACGGAATAACCGCCGCTCGCCTCGTATGTCTTTAACGACCACGGGTCTTTTTGATCTAAGTTTTTAAAACAAACTTCATTCATTTTAGACCATCCACAATTTCGTCAATTTTATCGGCGGTTAAATTTTCATAATACTGGTCGCCAATTTGAAACATTGGTGCGCCAACGCAGGCGCCCAAACATTCTACTTTTTTAACATTAATTAAACCGTCAGGGGTTACTTCGCCAGTCTTAACGCCTAGCTTATTTTCTAAATGTGTGATCAGCTCATCTGAGCCATTGAGCATGCATGAAATATTATGGCAGAAACGAATGGTATGCTTACCCACTGGCTTATGATTGTAATTTTCATAAAATGTTGCTACTTCAGCTGCCGCAATACCTGGCATAGCCAAATAGTCTGCCACCGCTTGAATGGTATCGGATGTTAATCTGTTGTCGTTCTCAGCTTGGACGATTTTCAACGCTTCCATTACTGCAGAACTTTGATGTCCTTCTGGATATTTTGCTACCCAAGCATCGATTTGTTTTTTTGCTTTATTTGAAATCATCTGTCTATCTCACCAAATACAATATCTTGTGTGCCAATAATGGTTACCACATCAGACAACATGTGTCCTCTTGCCATCTCATCCATGGCAGCTAAATGCGCAAAGCCAGGTGCTCTAATCTTGACACGATATGGCTTGTTCGCGCCATCTGAAATCAAGTAAATACCAAACTCACCCTTAGGGTGTTCAATCGCAGAATAGACTTCGCCTGCTGGCAAACAATAGCCTTCTGTAAAGAGTTTAAAGTGATGAATGAGTGACTCCATATCGTCTTTCATTTCAACACGACTCGGTGGCGCAACTTTGTGATCATCGCTCATGACTGGGCCTGGATTTTGACGCAACCAACCAACGCATTGTTCAATGATATGATTAGATTGGCGCATCTCTTCCATGCGCACTAGATAACGATCGTAACTATCACCGGTAACACCTACTGGAATATCAAACTCTAATTGGTCATAAACCGAATAAGGCTGATTTTTTCTCAAGTCCCAAGCCACGCCAGAGCCTCGAAGCATTGGACCAGTAAAGCCTAACTGCTTGGCACGATTGGCTGAAACAATACCAATATTAACCAAGCGCTGTTTCCAAATACGGTTGTCTGTTAGTAAGTCATCGTACTGCTTGATACTCTTAGGGAATTCTTTAACAAAGTCAGCAATAAAATCTAACAACGAACCTTGGCGGTTCTCGTTCATTACCTTCAACTCTTTTTCAGTACGGAAATCTGACTCTAAATACTGAGGCATCTTATCTGGAAGGTCACGGTAAACACCACCTGGACGATAATACGTTGCATGCATACGTGAACCTGATACCGCTTCATAGCAATCAATCAACTTTTCACGCTCGCGAAAAGCGTACAAGAAAATACTCATCGCACCCACATCAAGTCCGTGTGTACCTAGCCACATTAAGTGGTTTAGAATACGAGTAATCTCATCAAACATCACACGAATGTACTTTGCTCTCTCAGGTATTTCAAGTTCAAGCATGGTTTCAATTGCCATCACATAAGCATGCTCATTACACATCATTGAAACGTAATCCAGGCGATCCATATAACCAATAGATTGATTATATGGCTTAGACTCTACTAATTTTTCAGTACCACGATGGAGTAAGCCGATATGTGGATCTGCACGCTCAATCACCTCGCCATCAATTTCTAAAATAAGGCGTAAAACACCATGCGCTGCAGGATGTTGAGGGCCAAAGTTGAGGGTATAGTTACGAATTTCAGCCATCTTATTTCCTAATTACTCTAGGTACATTAACATTTGGCTCAATACTCACAGGCTCGTAAACCACGCGGCCCAAGTCTTCGTCATAACGCATTTCAACCTCACCAATCATTGGGAAGTCTTTGCGTAGTGGGTGCCCAACAAAGCCATAGTCTGTCAAAATACGACGTAAATCCGTATGGTTTTCAAACAAAATACCCATCAAATCAAAAGCTTCACGCTCATACCAATCAGCCGACGCCCAAATATCAGTCACTGATTTAATAATAGGCTCTGCCTCGTCAACGTAAGACTTAACCCGTAATCGGTAATTCTTACTCACTGAGAGTAAATGATAAGCCACGGCAAAACGTTTCTCGTGTCTATCTTCATCATTTTGCGCTTCACGGGCTCGGCTAAAACCTGAAGAGCTAGCATTGGCATCCCAATCAGACTGGCCATAAGTTAAATAATCAACACCACATAGGTCAATCAAGGTATCGAATGAGTAAAAATCTCTAAGCTTAAGACAAGTTTTAATAATGTCGTCAGAATCAACCGTTAAGGTGAGCTCGCCAAAAGCTTCAACCAGGTTATCTCCACCAAACTCTTCAATTAGTTGTTCTTTTAAATCTTCCATTAGGTTCTCGCAATGGTGTTGGTGCGACGAATTTTTTCTTGAAGCTGTAAAATACCATAAAGCAGCGCTTCTGCTGTTGGCGGACAACCCGGTACATACACATCAACCGGCACAATGCGGTCACAACCGCGTACAACCGCGTAAGAGTAATGGTAATAACCACCACCATTAGCGCAAGAACCCATGGAAATTACCCATCTTGGCTCAGGCATTTGATCGTAAACTTTTCTAAGTGCTGGCGCCATTTTGTTGGTAAGTGTACCTGCCACAATCATTAAATCTGATTG
>DNJI01000012.1:5285-31485 GCA_003489145.1 Gammaproteobacteria bacterium
GCACAACAAGCCAAACCAAATGTCATTGGCCACAAAGAACCTGTTCTTGCCCAGTTAATTACCTTGTCCAACGACGTGGTAACAAAGCCTTCTTTCATTAAACCTTCAATTGCCATACTAAATAATCCTTATTCCCACTCTAGTGCACCCTTCTTCCATTCAAAGACAAAGCCCACCACCAATAAAAATAAAAAGATACTCATACTAATAAAGCCAAACCAACCAAGATCAGACTGAACGACCGCCCAAGGAAAAACGAAAGCGACTTCTAAATCAAACAAAATAAATAAAATAGCAACTAAGTAATAACGCACATTGAAATACATACGAGAGTCATCAAAAGCAGGGAATCCGCACTCGAACTGGGAATTCTTTTCTTCGTCTGGTTTATGAGGTCCTAATAAATAGCCAATTAACATTGGGCCAACGCCAAATGCAACGCCTAAAAATATAAAAACCATGATAGGTAGATAGTTTTCTAACACCTAATCCTCTCTCCTTGATAGAAGTCAAATATTATATCTAATGTTGGACAAATAACAAAACATATTTCAGCACAATTTATGCGTCTACTTCTGTGCCGCCTACTGTTAATTGGTCAATCTTCAAACTTGGCTGCCCCACGCCAACCGGTACAGATTGACCATCTTTTCCACACACACCAACGCCTGAGTCTAACTTAAGGTCATTTGCCACCATCGATATTTTCTTCAGCACTTCATCGCCTGAGCCAATCAACGTCGCCCCTTTGACTGGCGTGGTGATTTTTCCATTCTTAATTAAATAAGCTTCATTTGCTGAAAATACAAATTTACCCGAAGTAATATCAACTTGTCCACCATCAAAATTCACCGCATACAATCCATCATCAACTGAGGCGATCATTGCTTCTAGAGAGTCTTTGCCATTTAACATGTAAGTGTTAGTCATCCTTGGCATGGGGATATGCGCATAAGACTCACGTCTGGCATTACCGGTGGATTTCTCACCCATCAATCCGGCATTTAATTTATCAAATAAATAACCTTTCAAAATACCATTTTCAATCAAGGTGGTGTTTTGTGTTGGCGTACCTTCATCGTCTATGGTTAAAGAACCACGTCGATTAGCCAACGTACCATTATCAACAATGGTACATTTTTCACTGGCTACTTGTTCGCCAATTTTCCCGGTAAATACCGAAGTTCCTTTACGATTAAAGTCACCTTCTAGGCCATGTCCAATAGCCTCATGTAACAACACACCTGGCCAACCCGGGCCCAATATCACTGGCATATTACCTGCGGGCGTACCCTTTGCCTTCAGGGCCACTAATGCCTGTCGAATGGCTTCATGAGTGTAAATTTCAGCCAAGTTGTGGTCAATAAAATAACGGTAATCATATCGACCGCCACCACCACTTGAGGCTGACTCAATACGGCCATCGTGTTCAACAATCACACTCACGCTCACGCGAACCATCGGCCGATAATCTTTTTGATAAACGCCATCGGTTGATACAATTAACACTTCTGTATAAGCACCTGATAAAGAGGCACTGACTTGCTTTACTTTGGGTTCTTTTCTGGCAATGGAGTCAATCAGCTTGAGTAAATCAACTTTTTCTTCTGAAGTTAAACTACCTAATGGGCTCAGTCCGCTGTATTTGGCGACTGGTGGCACCGAATGAAAAGTTTGAATTTTCTGCGGTGTTTTGTGTTTTGAAATACCTTTGGCAAAATCCACTGCTTGATTAATCGCTTTAGCATTTAAATCATCAGAATAAGCAAAGCCTGTTTGTTCACCTTTAACCGCTCGGGCACCAACACCGTGGCTAATATGATAGGTACCAGATTTAACAATGCCTTCTTCTAAAAACCACGATTCAGCCACTGAATGCTGAAAATACAAATCTGCATAGTCCACCCCTTTCACCGCCAGAGAAGATAGAAGATCCGTAATTTTTTCTTGATTCAGATGATGGTCATCTAATAATTGTTCGATCATAGTTTGGATTGTTGGCTATTCAATAACAGGATTATCCCACGGACCGGTAATTTTATATTCAATATCAACCACCTTGTCGACGATCTTGTCAATTAATTTGCCATCAAATAAAGCTTCATCTATCAACCAAACACCTAAACCGATTGCACCACCACCCGCTAGAGCGGTTGCCGCTGGCACTGCATCACCCACGGCCGGACTCACTTTGGCCATCATTTCGTATTCTTCATTAATGATATGACTTTGTCCCGTTAGCCGAATCACACCTGAGGTTGCATTCAACTCAAACTTGTCAATCTTAGCCAAAGCATTGCTAATAAGAATTCTCGCATCAATATCTTCATAGACAAACCCTTCTTTAGTAACATCGCCCACATCAAGTTTCAAACGCTTGGCAATTGATTTAATATTCAATAGTGACAAAATACGGCCAATATTTGGGTCTTTTTCAGTAAAGACACCTTTTTTCACTTTCATAGCGACATAGCCGGTCACGTCTTGATAATTCATATTCCATGGCGTGCACTCACAAAAAAGACGGATATCAAAATCAAATTCTCCACCTGCTACCTTTTCTTTAACTTTAAGTTTTTGTAGAAACTCAGCTAAGCCATTACCCTTTGCATTAGCATAAAGTCCGGTTCTGCCATCAACCCAAAAGCCGTTAAAGCTCAGCATCTCATCACCCACACCAACGCCATCAAACTGCAAATTACTAATGGTTAACATGTTGTCTTGTGAGAGTAATTCAGCGCTAAAATTGGGTAAAACATTCTCATCAATATAAACACCTTGAGCGCTAAGGTACATACTTGGGAAATCATTAGGTGTAATATCCCATTCGCCTTTAATCGCATCTAGAGTTGTCACCTGCAACCCTAACAACTTCACACTAGGATTGCCACCCTCATTGAGCACCACTTCTACATTGCCCTTAATTGACTCTGATTCAACTCTGGCACGCCAAGACTGATCCAAGCGTTTGGTGATATAAACTTCAAGCCCGCTATTGTCAGACAATTCGACACCAAAAGTACTTTCATTATCGTCACCTCGATTATCTGGATTAATGTAAATATCGAACGGCATGCCGCGAATATTACCAGCGCCGGTTGCCGTAATTTCATCATTATGGAAAGCCAGTTTTGAGGTGTAATCTTCAACCACAACACCGCCATTTAAAGTAGTTAGATGGTTTTTATCGAACACCAAATCAATATCCAAAATTGATTCTCTTTCATCCAGCGGAACGACTAATTTCATATCACCAGTAACATCGCCTGTTAAAGTAAATTGATTCATTACTTCGTTCACTGTTTCACTGAGTGGTGCGCGACGCAGAAATTCAATTAAATCCTCACTTTGGGTGTTGATCTTACCAATCACTTCTGCTTCTAATTTAGGCTGACCCATATCCAAGATCTGAACCTTGATATCATTAAGTGCCATCTCGTTTAACTGAGTTGAATGCACCATGACCACAATCTTTTTACCATCAGTTTGCAAGGTTGCATCCAGTTGTTTAAGACTATTCCAATCAGAATTAAACAACAACTCCATATCTTTAAGGTTGGTGTCAAATCGAGTTTCAACAATAGTTGAGGTTGATAAATTTCTCTTGAGATAAAATTGCGTATCTTCTAATTTTCCAGAAACAAACCCTCGCTTAATCCAAGCGTGCGTATCATCACTAAGTGCTTGCGCTGGAAGATATTTAGCCACATCACTTGCTTGCATTTGCTCTATATAGCTATTGAATTCAACAAAATCATTGCCATGTTCGTTAAAAATTTTCAAATGTGACTGCACTGAAAATTCATCATTACTGATTAACAATGGAATGATCAGCGCCTTGTTTTGATTAGACTGTGTGGTAGAAAGTGTTGCAATAATATTTGCCTTACCTACTTGAGAATCCGGCAGACTAAAACCTAAATCCTGCTCTACAACAGACAATGACAATTGGGCTTCATTACGACTCAGTACCATGGGTGCAATTTCAATCGTTTGACTACCCTTAATCAGTGTTTTATTAATGCTAAGCGATTTAAAGAAATACAACGCCTCTAAACTTTGAGGTGAAATCAACTGACGAATTTGATTAACACCAAACTCATTGGTGTTTTGATCAGTGTCTGAATACAGGATTAAGGTATCAATAAATATTTCACTTGGATGATAAACATCGTCTAGTAACGAGATCAAATTAATATCCCATTGCAAATGATTAACTTCGGCAATTGGCAAGCCTTGCTGTGGGGATCTCACCTTAAAATTGTGAAGATTTAAAGCCAGCCCATCTTGATTAAAGTCAAAACTGATTTTAGACAGACTAATATCAAGCTCACTAAACTCAGAAAGCTGTTGCTCGATTGGGGCTTTGATCAGTGCGGGGAAAGTGACAAAAAATGCCACCACTAAAACAACCAATAAAGCAGCAACGACACTTATCCAAGTGCTTAGTTTTAGTACTTTAATACCATGAGATAGTGTTTTTTTAATCATAATGTTGTTTGCAAGCATTATAATGCTTATTCACAAATATTTAAAAGGAAAACAACATGTCAGATAACTCACTCTATTTTAAAAACTCAATGGCCGGCCTTATTGCCGTTGCCATCGTTATTTTTGGTGCAAAAACTTTTTTTGTTGGCTCATCTTCTTCAGGCAAGATTGACAACTCAACACTCGAAGAGCGTATTCAACCAATTGGCCAAGTCTATTTAGAAGGCGAAGTTGATGTTGCTGCAATTGCCGCTGTAAAACCTAAAGCGGTGGTCAAAAAATCTCGTAGTGGAGAGGCTGTTTACACCGCCTCTTGCGCAGGCTGTCATAGCATTGGTATTGCTGGTGCGCCAAAAACTAACAATAAAGCTGATTGGGCACCAAGGCTTAAACGTGGCATGGATGATCTAGTCAAAGTCGCAATTTCGGGCAAAGGTGCCATGCCACCAAAAGGCACTTGTGGCACTTGCTCTGCTGATGAATTACGCGCAGCCATTGAACATATGACCAAGTAGTAAAGCTACTTTTTTCTATAAAGCGTTAGGTGTTTTCAAAGATGCCTAGCGCTTTATTTTTTTCCACTTTGTCAAAATCAAAAACTTGCCCATTCATGGCAATATAAACACCATTGGTTTTATCCTGAACAGCACTAAGTGCCGCGCCTAAATTAAACAAGGCATCAGAATTATTGATTGAATAAGGAATCATTGAGCCAAACAACACAATGGTTTTGTCTTTAATTTTGTCGCCCAACAATTGAGCAGTATCTACCATGGTGTCTGTACCATGCGTAATCACAACTTTGTTTCCACTACACTCAAGACATTTGGACAAAATTAAGTTTCTATCTTCATTAGTCATGTCTAATGAATCTTTTAAAAACAACACTTTTGAATCAATATTTACTGTCGATCGACTGCGTTCCAACATTTCATATAAATGAGAATTATCAAACGTCAACTCGCCTGTGAGTTCGTTATAAACTTTATCGATGGTGCCACCAGTAATGAGAAGATTGATTTTCATAAGTGCTATTGTATCAAAAAATTTCGGAAATTTTACGAATGACCTGTTTTAAGCTCTTTTTCCAAATATATCGGTGCCGATACGTACAAAATTAGCACCATTTTCGATGGCTAACTCAAGGTCAGTACTCATTCCCATCGATAAAGTGTCTAAATTGGGGTGTTTTTGCAATATCTCAGCCATTTTTTTAAAACTTTGCTCAGCATTATTCGGATTAGGAATGCACATAAAACCCCTTAAAGTAATATTTTGGAAATTTTCAAAATGGAGGATGAAATCCTCAATTTCACCCTCTAAAACCCCTGACTTGGTAGCTTCATTATCAATATTGACTTGCAATAGCACATTGAGTTTTTCTAGATTTTTTGGGCGTTGATCGTTCAGTCGTTTGGCGATTTTTAGTCGGTCTACACTATGCACCCAATCAAAATTCTGAGAAATTTGCTTGGCTTTGTTAGATTGGATTGGGCCAATAAAATGCCAGATTAAATCTTGGTTTTTTAGTGTTTCAATTTTTTCAAGTGCTTCTTGCAAGTAGTTTTCACCAAAATGACGCTGCCCTGCATCAATCGCTTGCTGGAGATCAGAGGCGGGTTTGGTTTTACTAACGGCGATAAGTGTTACATGTTGATTTTTATCAAGCGCATGAATGCGCTCTTGTACTTCTTTTAGATTTTGTACAATCATTAAAAGACAATTAGACCCAAGCCTTCTTGCTTGAGTCTAAAAAACAGTTGTGGCATCGAAGATTGGGCCATCAACACAAACACGTTTCATCGCTGGTCCAGCATTGGTCTGCACTTCTACCACGCAGCCTGCACAACCGCCGACTGCACAGGCCATATATTCTTCAAGTGATACTTGGCAGGGTAAATTGTATTCTTTAGCAAGTTTTGCTACGGCTTCCAGCATTGGGTGTGGGCCACAAGAATACACCTCAACTTGTGCAAGTTCATCAGCAGACAAGCTATCTAAATACACTTTGGCTAAATCAGTCACATAACCCTGATACACGCCTTCATAATTTTGTAAACTAGCCAGCCTGCAAGCCACACCCCACTCTTCTAATAATGGCATTGTGTGGCTTGCATCTGGACACGGATTGCCCATGTTGCTTAGCTCTGGTGTAAATGGAAATGGCGCTTCTGAGCCTAAAATCACAAAAGGATCGTAATCACTGTCTTTGATATCTTGCGCAATAGAAATCATCGGCGGCATGCCGACACCACCACCAATCAATAAAGGTAATTTCTTATCTGTCATTTTAAAGCTATTACCAATCGGGCCAATAACTGATAACACTTCACCAACTTTTCGCTCAGCCAATTGTCGAGTGCCTTCGCCCACCACTTTGTAAAGCAGATCAAAGGTGCCATTTTCTACGTCAACTGACATAATAGAAATCGGTCGGCGCATGGCCAACGCATCAGACACCGTAAGATGTACAAACTGCCCTGGTTTAGTCGACTTGGCAATTTCAGGTGAATCGATGGTTAAAATGTACTGATTGCCTTCAAATTGATAATGCGCCAAAATTTGGCAATCAAGAACTTGGATGCTGTCGCGATTCGATTTATTCATTGCAGGTGATTAAAGTACCCACACCGCTATCAGTAAAGACCTCTAAAAGCACGGCGTGTGATACACGTCCATCAATAATATGCGTTGATTTAACACCATTTTTAACTGCTGATAAGGCGCAACCAATCTTCGGCAACATGCCACCATGGATTGTGCCATCATCAATCAGCTGATCTACTTTCTTGGCGTCAAGCCCTGTCAATAAATTATCATCCGCATCCAAAAGACCCGATGTATTGGTTAATAAAATTAACTTTTCAGCATTTAAAGCTTCGGCAATAGAGCCCGCCACCAAGTCAGCATTGATGTTATAAGAGAAGCCGTCTTTACCCACGCCAATCGGCGCAATCACTGGAATAAAATCACCCTTCAATAATAATTCAATCACTGAAGTGTCAATTTTGTCGACTTCACCAACGTGACCCAAATCAATGATTTCAGATGTTAAGTGATCCACATGCTTAAGCTTTGTAGCTGAAATAAGACTACCATCTTTGCCAGTCAAACCAATCGAGTGACCACCATGCTGATGAATAAGATTAACAATTTCTTTGTTAACCAAACCGCCTAATACCATTTCTACTACATCCATGGTTTCAGAGTCAGTAACCCGCATACCGCCAACAAATTCACTTTGTTTGCCAATTTTTTCTAATGTTTTACCAATCTGCGGCCCGCCACCATGCACCACGATTGGGTTCATGCCAACAGATTTCATCAGCACGATATCACGTGCAAAGCTAGACTTTAGCTTTTCATCGACCATAGCGTTACCGCCATATTTTATGACAATGGTTTTGCCTTGAAATTTTTGAATATAAGGCAGTGCTTCGGTTAAGACACTGGCGATATTGTTTGTTTTGTTTGTCATCTTAATTAAATAACTTCAAATTTATTAATCCAATATTTTACCAATAAGAATGCCTGATATAAGTATTCTTCAATGACAAGCTTTGCCTAACTTCTTTAGGCGCCAATAGTTATAAGGCCATGGAGTAATAAAACCAAAAAACAGTGCAATTGGCACCACCCACCAAACGAATACTGCGCCACCAGTGATAAAGTAATCAGTGAGGTTCATGGCAATTTCCATTGATATCATAGAGATTAAACTCATACCCACCGCAGTTTTAAAGGCTTGTGAAAGTTGCATTTTTTGACTGACCAATAAATAGGTCTCAAGCAGGATACTGGTAATGATGCCGTTAAGTGTTGCCCAAAGAAAAATCACCAACGTACTAGCACTAGCAGCGCTAAATTGAAAATAAGCAATGGTGCCAAAATCACCAATTGCACAACCGATTAAACACCATTTAGTGTTATTCGCACTAAGCTTCCAAGTATGTTTACAAGACCAAAAACTGCTATCCATGATAGCCTCCAATCTTTATTAAGTTAGCTCTATACTACTACAAATTGCCCCATCATGCCATGATCTTCATGTTCTAAGATATGGCAGTGATACATATACGGTGTTTTAGCGTCGCTAAACTGTGGGAATTTAATCAATACTTGCACAGTTTCATGGGGGCGTACCAATACCACATCTTTAAAACCTAACTCATGACCTTTGATCTTACTTTGACGAGTGACTATCTTAAACTGCACATTGTGAATATGGAATGGATGTGGCATCATTGAAGTATTCTCAATCTCCCACAACTCAACACTACCTGCCTTGACCACTTCATCAATACGGTTGATGTTCATGGATTTTCCATTGATTTTTAACAAATCTGTTGAGCCAGACATGGCGCCAAACATCAATTGAGGGCCCATTTGCATTTGCAACTTAAACACTCTTTTTTTAGAAATTGATCGAACAGATGGGTTGTCATGTTTAACAAGGTTATCGGGTATTTTTTTATCAGAAGTGCTTACGCTTCTAGCATCAATCTGAAAAATATCAAACTCTTGTTTTTTACCTTGTATGGATTGCATCATCATCATTCCACTCATTCGATTGGCTGATTTTTGCATGTGCATTTTATGGCGCAAAATTGGCATTTTTCCATCAGAGATATCAACCAAAATCTCAGCACGCTCAGCAGGCGCAAGTTTGATGGAATGCGCCATTACTGGTTTTTCTAACAAACCGCCATCACTGGCAATAATGTGGAACATACGTTTATCATCAAAATTTAAATGGTAAATTCTGGCATTTGATCCATTTAAAATTCGTAGTCTAATCATTGATTTTCTTGCTTTCAACACAGGGCTGATAACACCATTAACTAAAATAGTCTCACCTTTCTTACCCATTAGTTTATCTCGAAAATCACTGAAATATTTAAACGAGCCATCCTGGTTGAAATCCTTATCTTGAATAATCACTGGAAAATCGTCCACACCATACTCTGACGGCAGACTAAGATTTTTAGATATATCATCGTCAATAATAAACATGCCTGCCAGACCTTGATAAACCTGTTCACCAGTTTTGTGCATTTGATGTGAATGATACCAAAGTGATGCAGCTGGCTGAATAATGTCAAATTCACTTAACCATTTTTGTGCAGGTTTGATAGGCTGATGAGGGCCACCATCCGCTTTGGCTGGTAACTTAATTCCATGCCAATGTAATGTGGTGGTTTTATGAAGATTGTTTGTCACATTCACATGAATGCTGTCGCCCTTATTGGCGCGCAGAGTAACCCCTAGGAAGGGTTGATTAATACCCCAGGTTTTGGTTGATACATTGGGCAAAATTTGACTTACACCCGATTGTATATCAAGATCAAAATACACATCTTTGCCAGAGCGCCTGCCCAGCTCTAAAGGAGGAACTTGGAATGCATTAGGAGATAAAAAACCTTTTGCTTGAAGTAATTGTTTAGGCAATATCGCAAATGCCAAAATTGATTGGACAAACCTTCTTCTAGTTAACATAGTATTTTTCCTTGTATTTTATTTAAACTTCTCATCATATTTTTTCTGTAGTTCACTTGGCCATAGGCTGTGAATATAGTCTAACAAACCTTGCTTTTCAACTTCGTTTAATTGATCCTTAAACCCTGGCATCCAACCGCCTAATATAACACCACCGTCATTAATCGTAGTCAATAATGCTTTTGGTGAATGATGAAAAGCGTGCGCTGTGCCATTAATCGGTGGTGCCGGGTATTTACCGTTTTCTTGGGTTTTTTTCCAATCCTTAACAAGACCTTGCCCTTCCTTGCCATGGCAAGAAATACAATTCTTCTTGAATGTTGTCTCTCCTAATGTCACACTGTCAGTTGCTTGTACATCCACATCATCATTGTTAAAACAACCTGTTAAAAAAACCGTAGCTAAAACTAATACCAATCTTTTCATAAAAACCTCTCAATTAAATCATTCAAAAAATTATAACCCTTTTCACTCGGCCTAATTTGTTTGCCACTAATAACAATAAGCCCTAAATCTTCAGCTTGTGATAGTTGGTTTTTAATAATACTTATCGATTGCCCAGTGTGATGCTCGAATAAATCAGGTTCAAAACCTTGTTTCAGTCTTAGGGTATTCAGCATAAACTCAAACGATAAATTCTCTACTTGTTCAATAACACCTGCTGGATTATTGACATAATCTTTAGGTGATTTTGCCTTACGCGTACGTAATATCTTGCCTGTATTAATATCGGTAATCTTGCCGTGAGCACCTGCACCAATACCAATATAATCACCAAACTGCCAATAATTTAAATTATGCTTAGATGGAATTTTTCCAAAAGCTGACACTTCATAACGTGTAAATCCGTGCTGCTCTAATAGTGTCACACCTTGTTCACCCATTCGCCAGATATCCTCATCCTCCGGCAATGCAGGTGGAAACTTGGCAAACAAGGTGTTGGGCTCAATGGTAAGCTGATAAAACGAAATATGCTGTGGATTTAGATCAATCGCTTGATTAAGATCTGACAAACAACTGTTAATACTTTGCCCTTCTAAACCATACATCAGGTCTATATTGAAATTATCAAATATCTGACTTGCAGAGGCGCAAGCTTTGCTCGCCTCTTGGGCACTATGAATACGTCCCAAGGCTTTAAGATGATGGTCTTGAAAAGATTGCACACCAATCGAGAGTCGATTAATACCGATGTCTTTAAATGCTTTAAATTTATCAATCTCAAACGTACCGGGATTAGTCTCTAGAGTGATTTCAATATTCTGATCAAAGCTTAATCTTGATTTTAAACCAGTAAATAATTCACTGAGCTCCTCTGCGCTCATTAAGCTTGGGGTGCCGCCGCCTATAAAAATAGAATGGATATTTCTACCTTGAATCATGTCTAATTCGTTATCTAGGTCTTTCAGTAGTGTCGTTATGTAGCCTTCTCGGTTGCCAGTTTCGTGTGAATTAAAATCACAATAAGGGCATTTTTTAACACACCATGGGTAATGGATATACAGCGATAACGGCGGTAGTACTAGCAAGCTTTTAGTTCTTTAAGTAATGCAATGAGTGCTCGGCCTCGATGCGAGAGAGTGTTTTTAATTTCTGGCGCTAATTCAGCCGATGCACAACTATGGGTAGGTACATAAAAAATTGGATCATAGCCAAAACCATTTTCACCTACCTTTTTACGTAAGATTTCACCTTCCCAGCCACGCTGAATAATAATCGGTGTTGGGTCGTTAGCATGCTCTACAAAAACAATCGCACACCAAAATCTAGCACTGCGATCACCATCAGCAACACCCTGCATTTCATCTAACAGCTTTTGTGTATTCGCTTCATCATCGCCATGATTACCCGCATAACGCGCTGAATAAATACCTGGCTCACCACTCAAGGCATCAACCACAATGCCAGAATCATCAGCCAAAGCAGGCAAGCCTGATTGCTCAGAGGCATTGCGAGCCTTAATCAGTGCATTCTCAACAAAGGTTAAGCCAGTCTCAGGCACTTCTTCAACCTTTCTATCGCTCATAGAAACCACCTCATAAAGGCCATCTAACATCGCGTTAAACTCCCTGATTTTGCCTTTGTTGTTACTCGCAAGAATGATTTTTTTCATAATGATGTATAATCGATAGGATATTTAGAATTTAAGGAAAAAACATGACTCAAGACGAAATGAAATTTGCGGTCGCACAAGCGGCGCTTAAATTTGTCGTAAAAGACACTATTATAGGCGTGGGCACCGGATCAACAGCGAATTTTTTCATTGATGCATTAGCCACAATGAAAGACGATATTAAAGGTTGCGTCGCCAGTTCTGTTGCGACTGCTGAGCGTTTAGAGGGTCATGGTATTAAAGTATTTGATTTAAACGAAGTAGAGGCGATATCGGTTTATGTTGATGGTGCTGATGAGTCCGACGATGGCTTAAACCTAATTAAAGGTGGTGGTGGTGCGCTCACTCGTGAAAAGATTGTTGCTGCCGTGGCTGATAAATTTGTGTGCATTGCTGATGAATCAAAATTGGTCAAAGTGATGGGTGATTTCCCACTGCCTGTTGAAGTAATTCCAATGGCGGCAAACTATGTTAAACATCAAATCACCCGTAGAATTGGTGGTACACCGTTTATTCGTGAAAATTTTGTCACCGACAATGGTAACCTAATCTTGGATGTTGAGGGCTTGAAAATTACCGACCCAAAAGCTGTAGAAACAGAATTAGATAGTATTGTTGGTGTAGTAACCAATGGCCTATTTGCCAATCGCGGCGCCAATGTGTTGTTACTCGGCACACCAACTGGTGTCACCGTTATCGGCGCTTAATCAGGCAAGTCTTTATATAAATCTAGCGTTTGTTGTAGATTGTCAATCCTCACACTTAAGACATCAAATAAATCTTGAGAGTGAGTCACTGCTTTCGCGCGCTCGTAATGTCCGATAGCCTTGTCTAATTTGCCTTGCACAATAAGCGCTTTTGCGCTTTGGATGTGCGATCGGTCAAAAGCACCGAGCTCAACAAACAAACTTGATAACAATTGATACGACTGATAACTACCTTTATTAACTCGCAAAAAAGGTTTTAAGGTTGCCACACCTAAGCGGGGCTGTTGATTATCCAGATAAGCTTGTGCCGCGTAATACACACTAGACTCATCATCTTCGATCAAATTATTTTGCTCAAAATATTGTTGTGCCTGATCAATCTCACCCAGTTTAGAAGCGATACGCCCCGCCATAATATAGCTTGGTTTGCTATGATCTAAGTCTAACAACTGATCTACATGTGCCTTAGCAGTTGAATACTCTTGCTGGTCAAATGCCTGATAAGCTTGCATATAATGCGTAATTGCCTTGTCTTGCTCAAGTTTGATACGCCCATGTTTGCGATAATACAATCTGGCCTTGGTTGTTGTGTATTCAAACGAGTCTTTTCTATAATCACCTGAAGCTCTTGCTGCACGCTGCATACTATCGGAGATACGATTAATACTCAGTGGGTGCGAGCGTAAAAACTCCTCAGCAGATGAAGTGTCTTTTAATTTTTCAAAGAAATGTGCCATGCCTTGCGGATCAAAACCTGACTTAGATAACATCGCAGTACCAATGCGGTCAGCCTCCCACTCGTGCTCGCGGGTAAAGTTAATGCTTTGTTGTGCTGTACCTGCTACGGTTGAGGCAACAATCGCCTGAGAAGCGTCAGAATTATCAACCAATATCGCCGCCAACATGCCCGCCGCCATTAAATAACCTTGTTTATCAGTTTTTTCACTAAATCGTTTAAGATGATTTTGGGTGACGTGTGATATCTCATGTGAAAGTACACCGGCTAATTCTGACTCCGAATCTGAACTAAGCAACATACCCGTATGTACGCCGATATAACCATAAGGGCCAGCAAAGGCATTAATACTGTCATCATTGAGCAATAAAAAACCAAAGTGTTTGTCAGGGTTTTCACTGTGCATGCCCAGCTCATAACCCAATTCTCGCAAATAGGTAGTCATTTCCACATCGGCAATAACAGAATCAGTATTCCAAATCAGTTGTAAAAATTCGTTACCTCGCTTTTTCTCGCTTAATGATTCTGACAGCTGTAGCTCTGGAATGCTCAATGCAAAAGCCAGAAAAGGTGCCAATAATAACAAGAGTAAATTCTTTATCATGAACTCATTATATTTGACTATTGGGTACTGAACGATTAAAATAGCCGAACTTATTAGTTAATCTAATATGTTTTTATTAATTACAATTCAAATTATAATTTACAAGGAGTCCCTATCATGGCTGACGAAACTTTAGACGCATCAGGCTTAAACTGCCCATTACCAATTTTAAAAACTAAGAAAGCACTTTCTAAAATGGATGCTGGAAAAATCTTAGACGTAATTTCAACTGATGCTGGTTCAGTAAAAGATATTGAAGCTTTTTGCAACCAAACAGGCAATAAATTGATATCTACTGTTGAAGACGGTGGTAAATACGTTTTTACCATTGAGAGAGTTTAGACAAAAGAAACGCTAGAGGAGAATACACATGTCAGATAACAATAAAATGACGATTATCGCTACTAAAGGTACTTTTGATTGGGCTTTCCCGCCATTCATTATCGCCTCTACGGGCGTTGCAATGGATAAAGAAGTAACCATCTTCTTTACATTTTATGGCTTAAATCTTTTATTAAAAGATACATCAAAACTTAAAGTAACTCCATTAGGAAACCCGGGCATGCCAATGAAAATGCCTTTTGGCCCAAAATGGTTACAAAACATTGACTTTGGTCCTAAAATTCCAACTATTTTATGGAACATTCCTGGTGCTGAGTCCCTAGTAACTTGGTTAATGAAAAAAACAATGGCTAAACACGGCGTGGCTAAGCTAGAAGATCTTCGTTCTATGTGTCAAGAATTTGATGTTAAATTCATTGCTTGTGAAATGACTGTTGAGTTATTTGGCTACAATAAAGAGGATTTTATTGATGGTATTGAGTTCGCTGGCGCGGCAACTTACTTTGAAGAAGCTTCTTCAGGTAATCACCACTTATACATGTAATTTTTACTTTGTCTTTATTCCTTTTACTGCGTTAGACTTTTCAAAACTCTTAATCACATAGTTTCATCTATGCTCAATCGAGATTTTGTAAAATCTGCCTTGTAAAAGAAAGAAATACTAGTAAAAAAAGTAGACACTAATAAAAAACCGCCTTTAGGCGGTTTTTTATTGTCTAAGCATTAATGCCAATCTAAACTCGGCCAGCCCTTATCGGTAGCAATTTGAGTCAATTGTTCATCGGCATTTACTACCACAGGATAATCTACCAGCTCTAGCATTGGTAAGTCATTATGCGAATCTGAATAAAAGCTAGCACCTTTAATGCTTTCGCCAGTTTTGGCTAACCACTGATTAAGATGGCCAATCTTACCTGACTGAAAGCAAGGTTCACCCGCCACTTTCCCCGTGTATTGCCCGTCTTTCATTTCAGCCTCAGTCGCCAACAAATGATCGATACCATACTTCGCCACAATAGGCGCTGTCACAAAACGATTAGTCGCAGTAATGACCAACAAAGTATCACCTTTATCTCGATGCGCATCGACTACTGCTTGTGCTTTAGGTAACAAAATAGAGTCTATCTTTGAGCGCATAAACTGCTGATGCCACTCATTCAATGTAGCAAGAGGGTACTGAGATAAGGGCGCCAAACAGAATTCTAAATATTCATTAATATCAAGCTTACCTAAGGCATACTGATCAAAAAAATATTGATTTTTAACTTGATAAGTGTCACTGTCTACCGCGCCAATTTCACTCATGAATTCACCCCAGAGAAAATCACTGTCTCCGCCAATTAGGGTTTTGTCTAAATCAAAAATTGCCAATGCCATATTATGCCTCGAATATCCCTAGTATTTCTTCAACACTATCAACCAGTTCAAATGAGTCTAAGTCTGTTGAATTAATATACTGATTATTCTCTAAAGTATTAAACCAAGTTAATAAAGGTGTCCAAAATGTTGAATCAAATAACAAAATTTTAATCTGTTTGCCTTTTCTTGTTTGCACTAACGTTAATATCTCCATCAACTCATCAGCAGTGCCAAATCCACCTGGGAAAAATACACAAGCATCAGCATGTTTAATTAACATAACTTTGCGAGTAAAAAAATGTTCAAACAATAAGCATTCATTCAAATACGGGTTTGGTGTTTGCTCTTTTGGTAGTTTGATATTTAAACCAATGCTTTTAGATTTCCCCTCAAATGCACCATGATTAGCTGCCTGCATAATGCCAGGTCCAGCACCGGTTAAAACATTAAATCCAGCATCAGACAAAGACTTGCCCAATTGATAAGCTTTTTGGGCTAAAGGGTCATCTTGGGCGATGCGTGAAGAACCAAAAATGGTGATGTTATTATCAAACTTCTCAAGCGCAGTTTGCGCCTTATTCAGTTCTGACTCAACAACATCAATCTTCATAATTTAGCAAATACGCGTCCTGTTGCATCAATCGTTGCTTGAATATCTTCATCGGTATGTGCACTTGACACAAAGCCCGCCTCATAGGCAGAAGGCGCCATATAAACACCCTCTTCTAGCATTAAGTGATAGAATTTCTTAAAGCGCTCTACATCACACGCAGAGGTTTCATCAAAGTTAGTAACAGCGTTTGAATCTGTAAAGAAAAGGCCAAACATGCCACCCACAACATTAGCAGTCATGCCGATATTATTGGCTTTGGCTTGAGCCAAAATTCCATCGGTTAGCATTTGCACTTTTTTGTTCAAATTTTGATAAAAATTCACATCATCTGTCAAGGTATTGAGCATCGCCAAACCTGCTGACATCGACATTGGATTACCTGAAAGCGTACCGGCTTGATACACGGGCCCAAGTGGGGCGATGTATTCCATAATTTCACGCTTACCACCAAAGGCACCTACCGGTAGTCCGCCGCCAATCACTTTACCTAAGGTGGTTAAATCTGGCTTTACACCGTAATAAGCTTGTGCACCGCCAAGCGCAACGCGAAAGCCAGTCATCACTTCGTCAAAAATAAGTACCACACCATGGGTATCACAAACTTCGCGCAACCCTTGCAAAAATCCATCAACTGGTGGGATGCAGTTCATATTACCGGCAACAGGCTCAACAATAATACAAGCCACTTCATCGCCAACTTCACTTAGCACTTCACGCACTTGATCGATGTTATTGTATTCCAATGTTAGTGTATGTTCGGCCAATGCCGCAGGTACGCCTGGTGAGGTTGGCACGCCAAGCGTTAATGCGCCTGAGCCCGCTTTAACCAAGAGTGAATCTGAATGACCATGATAACAACCTTCAAACTTTACAATTTTGTCTCTACCGGTAAAGCCACGTGCCAATCGAATAGCACTCATGGTAGCTTCTGTACCTGAGCTTACCATGCGCACCAGTTCAATTGATGGCACCAGTTCGCATACTTTTTTCGCCAAGGTAGTTTCAATTTCAGTCGGTGCGCCAAAGCCCAAACCTTTTTCTAAAGTTTCTTTAACTGCATTAATCACTGCTTGATTTGCATGACCTAAAATCATTGGCCCCCATGAGGCTACATAATCAATATATTTTTTACCATCTGCATCAAATAAATAAGCGCCCTCACCTTTGGTGAAGAAAATTGGGTTTCCACCCACGCCATTAAAAGCACGTACCGGAGAGTTGACACCGCCCGGAATAACGGTTTTTGCTTGTTCAAATAAATTGTCTGATTGGCTCATGCCATAACTCCTTTATGTTCTAGTAATTTGCGGGTAGCGTTTTAAATGTGTAATGTGTGACCACACAATCAAAACATTATCCAATAATAATTTAATATTCACGGTGGTTTTTGATAAGTTAATCGCATGATAAATATCGTCTAACAATCTAAACAAAAAATCTGGTCTTACTGTTTTCACTACTTGATTTAGCTCAACCAAGCCACCTTCATGACCTAACGATCTCAACCGGATACCCTCAATCACCAAATTTTGCAGGCAATTCAGAACTGCAACTTCGTTGCCTTCAAAATCTTGCACTTGGCTTAGTGTGGTTGGATGTGCCGCCATGTCTAACAATTGATTTTGCCAATTTTGATAATGAATAAATCCATCGCCGGACAACTCTGAAAGTACCTTAAAAGGCACGCCGTGCGTATTTTCTAATAATTGTGCCACGTCAAAATCTGCATTTTGCGTTTGACTAATATGCTCTTCAAGCCAAGTTTGCGTTGCCTCGTCATAGGCCGGAGAAAGGTGTACGCTTTGACAGCGGGACAAAATAGTTGCTGGCAAATTCTTAGGATTGTGCGCCAACAAAATAATCAGCGTATTGTCTCGAGGCTCTTCTAATGTTTTCAACAAACTATTGGCCGCACTTGTATTCATTTGGTCTGCATAAAACAACACGCCAATTTGTAAATCATCAGCGGTTTTGTTTAATGCCTCACAAAAAGCACGAATTTGATTAATGCGAATATTTTTTGATTCTACGCCTCGATCATTAACTTCGGTTCGACAATACACCATGTTCGGATAATGCGATCTACGAATTAACGTCGAAACTTCTAGTGTTTCTTTTGGATTATCTTTAGCAATAGCGCGACATACACGGCACTCACCACAAGATTGATCATGGCACAATAAAGTTTGCACCAATTGCTGCATCAATTCAAACTTGCCCATCTGGGGCATGCCAGTAATTAGCAATGCATGTGGCAGATGATTTTGATCAATCATCTGCTTGAGTTTTGTAAAGGCAGACTTATGCCAAGGCAGCATCATAGTGAGTCCAAAATAACTTTAATCTGCTGCTTGGTGTGTTCTACCGTTTGTGAAGAATCAATCAACTTAATACGATCTGGAAACTGTTCAGATCGGTCGATATAGGCTTGCCTTACTCGGTTAAAAAAGTCTGTAGCCTCAAGCTCAATCCGGTCTTTCTTACCTCGTGATTCCACTCGAGACATACCAATCTCAACCGGTACATCTAATAGTAACGTCATGTCCGGGGTGAAGTCTTGCAATACCCATTGTTCTAATTGTGCAATACGCTCAACATCCAAACCTCTACCACCGCCCTGATACGCATAAGAAGCATCAGTAAAGCGGTCACTCAATACCCAATCACCTTGTTTTAAAGCGGGCATGATTTTATTTTGAATGTGCTCGTTTCTTGCCGCAAACATCAACATCAGCTCTGTATCAGCATGCATTTTTCCTGTTGAATTGCTCAATAAAAGAGTTCGAATCTTCTCGCCTACATCTGTACCGCCGGGTTCACGGGTCAAAATAACATTAACACCTTTGGCTTTCAAATAGTCACAAATAAAGGTAATTTGTGTGCTTTTTCCTGCACCCTCAACCCCATCAATAGTGATAAATTTTCCTCTTTGCATGCCAGTCATTTTATAGGTTTTTTAGGTATTTATTAATATTGTCTCGATGTTGTTTATAAGTTTTTGCAAAGGCATGACTGCCATCTTTTTTTGCAACAAAATACAAGGTATCCCCCGAAGCTGGATGCATAGCCGCCCGCAATGAAGCCTGGCCAACAGAGCCAATCGCTGTCGGTGGTAAGCCTTTGTGTCGATAGGTATTATAAGGGCTGTCAAATTTCAAATCTTGCTTACTGAGTGAGCCTTGATATCGACTACCCAAAGCATACACAACGCTGGGGTCGGTTTGCAGGCGCATGCCTTTTTTTAAACGACGCATAAACACACCTGCTATTTTTGATTTTTCTTCATTGTGTGCAGTTTCTTTCTCAATCAAGGATGCCAATACTAGCGCCTCATCTGCATTTTTTAAATTTAACGTCTTATCACGTCCTTGCCATTCAATAGTTAGCCTTTCTTGCATCATTTGATGGGCCCTTTTAAACACACTGGCAATACTATCACCATAATTAATCTGATAAGTATCTGGCCAAAAATAGCCTTCATAAGGCTTTTTAATACCCGCTAAACGCATGGTCTCATCTAATGAACCACTAGATTCTAACGACTTGGTGATAAGCAACTGTTGGTAATAATGGGACACGGTTTTGCCTTCAATCAAGGTGATATTTCGATTGGCTACTTTTGCCGATGAGAAGTTCCCTAGTAACTCAATTACACCCATATTTGGATGTATATCATAATAGCCAGATTTAAGTTTTGATTCAAGATCAAGCGCTTTGGCTACAGTCACTAAAAAATAGCTTGAATGAATCAAGCCATAGCTTTTAAGATCCTTCGCTGTTGAGGTGATATTAGCACCCTTGGGTAATTGATAAACAAAAGACTCGACAGTTTTAATCATATTTGCCCAATAAGCCCAAGCTAATATTAACGCGACAACTGATGCTAAGAAAATTTTAAAATAAGGCTTTTTAGATTTTAATAAAACCGCATTTTTTCGTTTTGAAATATAGCGATTAAAAGCATGTGCTATTTTCTGTGTTGCTTGTTGTTGAGTAAACACCTTGTCATTAATTTTTGTAATAGGTTTAATACCAATAACGCTATTGGTCATAAACACTTCATCACATTCGCACAACTCTTGTAGTGTGATTGCGCCTACATTAACCTGCAAACCTAAATCAGACGCTATTTTTAACACCGCTGAGCGGCGTGTACCCTCAATACCGCACTCATCCAAACCTGGGGTTAATAGCACACCGGACTTCAATGCAAAAATATTACCTTGAGTTACTGAAATAACATAACCATTATCATCCAGCATAATACATTCATCACTATGCATGTCTGCTCTGGCCAATATTTGCTCAAGACGATTACAGTGTTTGATATTAGACAGCAATTGGTTGGTTGCATAGCCACTTTGACACGTGGTTAATGTGCACTGCTTAAGTGTTTGTTTTGGCACTGAAGATACAATAATGATACGAGTTGGTTCAATATCTGTCTCAAATCCATAGCCTCGCTTGCTTTCACCACGAGAAAGCATCACCTTCACCACTGCCTGATTTAGCTTGGCTATCGATAGTGCTTTAACAATATCTTTTAGCCATTGTTTTTCACTAACGGGGTTAATTTTAAGCTGAACACGGCCTTTTTCTAGTCGTGCAAAATGCTCATTCCATAACAACAAACGCCCCTCTTTAACCAAACAGGTTTCAAATAAACCATCGCCAAATTGTGTCAGGCGATTAAACACACTGAGCTTGGTTTGTTTTTTTCCGTTAATTAATACGATACGACTCATAGCCTAGTATTATAATTCAGTGTCTTCGTAAAGCAACACAAGTCTAAAAGACTTTTATTAAATAAACTGTTTAGCAGTTTATTTAATCATACAAAGCTCAACCCTTTATCGACCTAACATTATTTTATGCAAGAGTATTGCTTGACACTTGAGCAAAATGGGTGATAAAATCCGGAGTTCTTATTAGTTTTAATTAAATAAAAAGGGGAGTAAAAAAATGAGTGGAATTATTAATATTGTTAAATGGGTGCTGATGGTTGTCGGTGCAATCGCTATTTATTACGGCGTATCACTACAAGTGAAATATAATGGCGTTACTGGAAAAATTATTAGTGAGGTAATCTCACCAACACTACATCCAGAATCAATGTCTAAGGTTTATATGCCAATGGCTAACACTTTATTAGAGACTGGTGATATCACCATGGCCTCAATTGTGCGTGTCAAGGTGGCTGATGATGTCACTAACGAAGATGTTGAAGAAGCAATGGAAAGTATTGCAACCGAAGAAGGTATCCGCTCTGTAGGCATGTTGCCTTTATCAGAAATGGTTGAATTACAAACTAATGCTCCTGGTGTAACAAAAGGACATGCAGATTTCAAGGCTCAAAGATTCCTTAAAATTTACCAATACTGTGCACCGCGTACTGCGATGACGATGGTTGAGCATTCAGATGCATTCTCAGCTTACTTACCTTGTCGATTAGCATTGATTGAAGATAAGCAAGGTCAAAGATGGCTGTACACATTAGACATGAATGCGATGATCTATGGTGGTGCAGAATTACCTGAGTACTTACTTGAAAAAGCACTAGATGTTCAGCGTGTTATTACTCGTATCCAAAATGGTGGTGCAGAAGGCGACTTCTAAACAATTAACTTAATTGTTAAAAACCGTCCTTTTGGGCGGTTTTTTATTGTCTAAAATAAGACCATGAATCCTATTTACTTTGATCTTGATTTTGGTATTACTTGTATTGATACCGAGCACATGCGCAAAGATTTTGTCGCTGCTTATTTGATTGAAGACAATGGTCGTGCTGCTTTTGTGGATACCGGTTGTTACCTATCCGTACCAACACTACTAGCCACACTAGATGCTAAAAACATTAAACCTGAAAATGTAGACTATATATTGCTCACGCACATTCACCTTGACCATGCGGGCGGTGCAGGCGAATTAATCAAGCACTTGCCGAATGCGACAGTCTATGTGCATGAATATGGTGCGAATCATTTAATCGACCCTTCTAAACTACGTGCTGGTGTGATTAGCGTGTATGGAGAATTGTTCTTTAAACAATTCCTGGGAGACTTAATCCCAATACCCGAAAACAAGGTTGTTATTGCAAAAGATGGTGATGTGATTACATTGGGTAATCGCACATTAAAGTTTATCGACACCCCCGGTCATGCACGCCACCATGTGTGCATTTGGGATGAAAAATCCAAAGGATTATTTTCTGGTGATACACTAGGCGTTAGTTATCGTGAGTTTGATACCGATCAAGGCGAATTAATCTTCCCGCCAACGACACCCGTACAGTTTGATCCAGAGGTTTGGAAAAATACCATTCAAAAACTCATGGCACTACAACCAAAGTACGCCTACTTGACGCACTTTAACCGTATTGAATTCACGAGTCAGTCTGCCAATATGCTGATACAGCATATCGATGGCTTTGTTAAGATTGCCAACACTTTAAAAAATCGACCTAATCGACACAAGGCCATTAAAGAATCCCTGCTTAATTACTTACTGGACATCGCCACTAAACACGGCGTTATATTAGACGAAGCACAACAGGTTAAACTGTTTAAAGGCGATTTAGAAATTTGCGCTCAAGGTTTGGGTGTTTGGTTAGATCGTAATTAGTGGAATTTTAGAACGACATGAGCAAGGCCTATGCCTTTTTTAAATTTTAGTAATAAGAACAGCAATAATCCGTTACTTCTTTTACTTGCAATTTGAAGCTTGAATTTTTAGGAACTTCAAACGAAGTGCCTTTGGTAAAAGTTTGCCACTCACTTTCGCCCGGCAATAACACCTCCATTTCACCTGCTTGGATTTCCATCAATTCATTATCATCCGTACCAAACTCATAATCACCTGGCATCATAATGCCGAGTGTTTTCTTAGAGCCATCGGCAAACTGAACCACGCGCGAAGTGACTTTACCATCAAAATAAATATTGGCCGCCTTTACAACCGTTACATTTTCAAAACTTGACATAACAATTCTTAAACTTGATCCAAAACATATTGGGTTAATAGTGGCACTGGACGGCCTGTTGCACCTTTTTTAGCGCCACTTACCCAAGCAGTGCCTGCAATATCCAAATGCGCCCAGCGATAGTTTTTAGCATATCGTGCTAAAAAACAAGCGGCAGTTACTGTGCCAGCTTCACGCCCACCAATATTACCCATATCAGCAAAGTTTGACTTAAGCAATTCGTCATATTCGTCATCAAGTGGTAATTGCCAAGCCGTATCTAGAGCTATTTTTCCTGCTGCAATTAGATCATCGGCTAAGTCCTGATCATTTGCCATTACACCACAATGGTGCTTACCTAAGGCAACAATCACAGCACCGGTTAAGGTTGCCGTATCAATCACAACTGCTGGGTTAAATTTTTCCACATAAGTCAGTGCGTCACACAAAATTAAACGCCCTTCAGCATCAGTATTAAGAATCTCAATGGTTTGGCCCGACATACTTGTGACCACATCACCCGGCTTAGAGGCGTTATGCGCAGGCATATTCTCAACGGTTGGCACCACGATGGTCAAGTTTACTTTAAGTTTCATTTCGGCTACTGCGCGCATTGTGCCTAGCACTGATGCCGCACCACACATATCGTATTTCATCTCATCCATGCCGGCACCGGGCTTAAGTGAAATACCACCACTGTCAAAGGTCACACCTTTGCCAACCAACACAATCGGCTTGGCATCGCCATTACCAACATAACTTAGACTAATGAGTTTCGGCGGCTCAATTGACCCCTTAGAAACTGAAAGCAATGAGCCCATACCGAGAGCTGACATGTCAGCTTCTTCTAATATTTCACAGTCTAAATCAAATTCTGTAGCAAGGACTTGTGCAGTATCTGCCAAATAAGTCGGTGTACATACATTTGATGGCAAATCACCCAAATGACGTGTCAGCGCCATGCCATTTGCAATGGCCTGACCTTGTGCTAATTCATGGGCGTTGTCGGCATCTGATTGCATGGCAATGCTCTCAACTGGACTTTCATCAGTCTGATCAGCGCCTACTTTTTGTATTTGATAAGTTGAATTTAACATCACTCTGGCAGTGGTACGTTGCATCCACTGCTGATCACAACCTTCTATCTCAACTTGTTGAATCATAGTGCTTTTAATTTTGACAGTGGCTAATGCGTCACTAACAGCAACCAAAGCTTTGATATAGTTTTTATCCGTCGTCGGCGCATCGCCCAAACCTACAACGATGATATGCTTAGCTTTAAAGCCTTCAACTAAGTTTAAGGATAAAATTTTTCCAGCTTTGGATTCAAACTGATTAAGTTCAATCAACTGTCGCAATGCTGCGTCATTAAGGTCTGTATCCGTATTAGAAAATACGACAACACTATCACCATCAAAATGTTGAATGGTTTGATTAATTAAAGAGAATTCCATCATTTTTTTCGAAAATAAATACAATGGCGCAATTGTACCTAAGTAGGTAAAATTTATTCATTTTTAACCACAATTATTTATTATGCTAAAGTCATTATTCATTACACTTGCCTTGCTATCAACTAATATTTTGGCTGACAAAGCCGATATCCTTAAAGGTCTGAACAGTTACTTTTCAGGCGTAACTGAGCAAGACATCAACTCAACCCCATTTCAAGGTTTATACGAAGTCATTCTAAGGAAGCCAGCACTCGATGTTATTTATATTTCAGAGGATGGTCGTTATTTAGCGCAAGGCGAAGTGATTGATTTGCAAACACGCATAAATCTAACCCAATATCGCATGTCTAGCCTTGCTAAGGAAATTTTAGCAACCACCACTGATGATGAAAAAATTATCTATAAAGCCGATGATGAAAAATACATCATTAACGTCTTTACTGATGTCGACTGCCCTTATTGCCGAAAACTACATAAAGACGTAGATGCGCTTAACAAGCTGGGTGTTACAATGAAATACTTGGCTTTTCCACGCACAGGTGTGAATACTAAATCCTACTACCGCTCTGTTGCTATTTGGTGTGCTGACGATCCAAAACAAGCGATGAACAGAGGCATGATACAAAAAGGCAATCCTCTGGTTGATTGTAAAAATCCAATCATCGATCATCTAATTTTAGCCAAAAAGCTTAATGTTACCGGCACACCTTTTATTTTCTTCGAGAATGGCGACCATATCCCAGGCTACGTTAAACCGAAAAGCTTGTTAAAAGAAATTAAACGCTCACTTGCAAAATATCCATAAGTCTAATACACGAGTAGTTGCGTTAGAAGCAATTTGCTCGGTTATTCTTGAAAAAAAATCTCTGTCTGCTTTTGTCTATCCAGACCCGGATGATGCTTTAGCCAAGTCGTTAGTATTTGGCACCATTCGTTTTTATCATCAGCTAAATGATATTGTTACCGATCTGCTTGATCATTCCTTAAAAAAGGAAGATCTTGATATTCACTGTCTGATGCTATTAGGTGCTTATCAAATATTACATTCGAATGTAGCCAGTCACGCTAGTGTTTTTGAAACCGTTAATGTGGCAATTGATCTTGATAAAGACTGGGCTAAAGGCTTGATCAACGCTATTTTAAGACAAATTGATCGCAACAAAGAAAAGCTATTAGCTCAAACGCATTATTCACACCCTACCTGGATGGTAAAAAAAATAAAACAAAATTATCCGAACGATTTTGAACAGATTTTTAGCCAAAATAATATTCAGGCACCCATGACCATTCGCGTACATCCGAAATACCCAATAGCGGATTATCGGCA
>DNJI01000012.1:31875-34870 GCA_003489145.1 Gammaproteobacteria bacterium
TCAAGCTTTGGTTTTAGACAAGCCAGTGAGTGTTTATGATTTGCCCGATTTTGAAACCGGCTCATGCTACGTTCAAGATGCCTCGCCACAATTATCTGCATCCTTATTAGACCCGCAAAATACTGACCTTATTCTCGATGCTTGTAGTGCTCCCGGTGGTAAGAGCACCCATCTTAGTGAATTAGCACCAGAATCCAACATTATCGCCTTAGACAGTGACGGACAAAGACTGGAGAGGGTTAAGCAAAATGCACAGCGCTTTAACATTAACAATATAGAAATTATTGAGGGCGATGCCCAGCAACAAGACTGGTGGAATGGAAAAAAATTTGACAAAATCCTGCTCGACGCCCCTTGCTCGGCCACCGGTGTGATTCGCCGTCATCCCGATATCAAGTTACTTAGAAAGCCTAAAGATATTACTGCCTTGGTTGAGCTGCAAGCAAAAATTTTGGGCAATTTGTGGCAAATGCTAAAACCTGGTGGCACCTTGCTTTACGCAACTTGCTCGATTCTAAAAGCTGAAAATGAATTCCAAATCGCTGACTTTCTTTACAGTCATGACGATGCTAGTGAAATTAAAATTGACTTAGATTGGGGTATTAAAACAGTCATTGGCAGACAACAACTCCCTAGCCATGAATTTGACGGATTTTATTACGCTAAAATAAGGAAAATATCTTAAAGTATAGCGCCAGAATAATCCAATCAACCTGTAATCAAATACTTTTCAGCGCGTTCAATATCCTCAATCAAACCGCTCAGAACAATATGATCATCATCACGAATTCGGGTTTCTCCAGAAGGGTTTTCACCTCTAACATGTCCTCGCTTAATCGCCTCAACCTTGACATTATAACTTTCAAGATCTAGGTCTTCTAGTCGATGACCAATGGCATACATCGAACCTTCAACCAATACGCTATGAATAATACCCTTCATCACTTGATGTTGTTCCATTGGATTGTCATCCTCACCAGGATAAAAATTTTCAAGAATTTTATAACGATCTTGACGAATTTGACGTGTCTGCCTTAACACTCGACTGGGTGGCTGACCAATCATTAACAATAAATGCGAAGCCAGCATAATGCTAGATTCAAAGGTGTCAGGAATCACCTCAGTTGCTCCCTCTTCAAACAATTCATTAAGATGCGAATCATCTAATGTGCGCACCAAAATAGGTATGTCCTTATTGAGTCGTCTAGTAGTTTTAATGATTTTTAATGTCGCATGAAAATCACTAAAGGTAATAATCATTACCTTGGCTTTATTAATTTCTGCCGCCATTAAAATACTTTGTTTAGCGGCATCACCATAATAAACCGCCTCACCCGCATTATGAGCCTCATGCACACGCTTAATATCCATATCTAGAACAACAAATGGGTGATTTGCCTTGTGCAAAAATCGCTCAACTGTTTGACCAACACGACCAAATCCACACAAAATAACATGATCACTCAAGTATTTACTTTCTTCAATGATGGTATTTTCAATACCTTGATGGTTGTTAGAGTAAGAATCTTTATGTATAAATTTTGTAATTTTGCCATTAAATTTAATCATAAATGGTGCTAACGACATACTCAATACCGCAGCAGTTAATAAAATATTACCCGTTTCATTCGGGAGCAAATCAAACGAAAAAGCCAAGCTTAATAATACTAAGCCAAACTCTCCCACTTGCGACAAAGACAAGGCAATGCGTAAAGACACTCCGCCTTCTTTACAAAAGAATCGGGCAGTCATATAAAGGATTCCCCCTTTAATCAAAATAATTGCCAAAGTAATCAGCATAATAACCCAAAAATGTTGGGTTAATATTTCAATAGAAATCGACATACCGATAGTGACAAAAAATAGCCCTAGTAAAACATCTTGGAAAGGTCGAATGTCTGCTTCAATCTGATGCCGGTATTCGGTTTCACTAAGCATTGTGCCTGCCAAAAAAGCGCCCAGTGTCATCGACAGCCCCATTTCTTCAGTAAAGGCTGCTGCACCTAATGCAACGGTTAAAACCGTTAACGTAAAAAGCTCTTGAGATTTAGCACTGGCTACTTCATGAAATAACGGCTTAAGTAAATATTTACCAATCATGTGAATTAAAACAACCACAAAGATACCTTTTAAAAAGGCTGTACCTAATACCCAAGATATGCCATTAACATCGCCGCTCATTGCCAAAGCAGGAATAAGAATCAATAATGGAATAACCATAATATCTTGGAAAATAAGAATACCCAGTGCAGAACGACCATGCCTAGATCTAATTTCAGATTGTTCAGTTAATTGCTTAATCACAATAGCAGTTGAAGAAAGCGCAAAAGCACTCGCGATAACAATACTGGTATTTGTGTCCAAACCTGCCAAATAAGTAATCAAATAAATCACAGTAGCAGTTACAAAAACCTGCACAGCGCCCATACCAAACACTTGTCTGCGCATGGCTATCATCTGTCCAATAGAAAATTCCAAACCAATTGCAAATAATAAAAACACAATGCCAAATTCAGCCAAAAGCTCAATATTCTCTGCTTTATCAATAAATCCAAACCCATTTGGACCGACAATAACACCAACAATAATGTAGCCTAAAATAGGCGGAAAATGCAAACGACGTGATACAGAAACCGTTATTACCGCAATGGCGAGTAACAAAACAATTTGTATTAATAAGTGTTCGTTCATCATTAAATAAAAATGCCGGTTTGGTTGCTTAAAAGATTTTTTTTATTTTAAAAACCTCATTATAAATCAATTTAAGGCACTTTCTTAAATTGCTTCCATGTCATCTCAACAAATTTATAGATGAGTCAGCTTATCAAAAAAGAACCTTGCTAAAATTTAGCAAATTTTCAATATAGAGTAATGTGGGTAAAAATTAGCGCCTAAGTAGTATAAATTTTAATAAAAAATGACTAAAAAACCTTGTTTATAGCTTATATTCAGCTGATTTTAGAGTTTTATCAGGTTTTGATATCGTCTATAAAAA
>DNJI01000122.1 GCA_003489145.1 Gammaproteobacteria bacterium
CTTAGTAGGTAGAATCTATCTAGATGTGTATGCTCGAGAAGACAAACGTGGCGGTGCCTGGATGGCCGACTATCAAGCCTTAGTTAATGAAAATAAGCCAGTTGCTTTTGTGGTTTGTAATCTAAATTCACCGACCGAAGGAAAACCAGCGCTGTTCGAATTTGATGAAATTGTAACTTTGTTCCATGAGTTTGGGCACGCGCTACACCATGTGCTTACCAAGGTGCCATATCCATCTGCAGCAGGTATCGCAGGTGTGCCATGGGATGGGGTGGAGTTACCTAGTCAATACATGGAATTCTTTTGTTATGAAAAAGAGGTAGTAGGGTTACTCTCAGAGCATTGGCAAACAGGAGAGTCACTACCTGATGAATTATATGAGAAGGTCATAGACTCTAAGAATTACCAATCAGCAATGCAAATGTTGAGACAATGTGAATTTTCATTATGGGACCTGAGAACTCACATGTCTAGTGAAGATACGTATAAGGTTCTTGAAGAGGTTAGATCTAAGACAGCATTAATACCAATTGTAGGTGAAAATCGTTTTCTAAATACTTTTGGCCATATCTTTAGTGGCGGTTATGCAGCAGGATATTTTAGTTATAAATGGGCGGAAGTTTTAGCAGCAGATGCTTATTACTACGTACAAGCGCAAGGTGGTATTGGATCAGATGCCTCTCGTTCTTTTATGCACAATATTTTGGAAATTGGTGGGAGTTTAGACTACATGCAACAATATGTGGAATTCAGAGGTAAAAAACCTTCTATTAGTGCATTACTTCAATCTAATGGAATTGACAATTAACTGTAATAAAGTTACCACTCATTGGTAAAATAATTTTATTAATAAATATTAGGAAAATATAATGATTAAATTTTTATTAGGCGTAGTGGTTGCTTTAGCGTTGATTGGCGGTGCGATTCAATTTGAATCAACGGATGAAAGCTGGTCTTTGGTGATCAATAAAGAAGCGGCAATGAACAGTGTGCAAAATGGCGCGACAAAAATTTATGATTTTGGCAGTGATTTAATCAATGATGCCGATAAGATTAAGGGCGTTGATTTAACCGTTGAAAGATAAGGTTAAATTTTAGACAGTAAGATTGTACCATTCGTGCCACCAAAGCCGAATGAGTTAGAAATCGCATAATCCATTTTCATTTCTCGTGCTTCGTTAGCGGCATAATCTAAATCGCAATCAGGGTCTTGATTGATAATATTAATCGTTGGTGGCGCTACTTGATCTCTAATGGCTAGGGCTGTAAAGATAGCTTCAATACCACCGGCAGCGCCTAACAAATGACCAGTCATTGATTTGGTGGAGCTCATTACAATGTTATATGCGTGATCACCTAAGGCTAATTTAGCTGCATCTGTTTCTGCCTGATCACCCGCTGGCGTTGAAGTGCCATGCGCATTAATATAGTCGATTTGGTCAGCATTTACACCCGCATTGCGCATGGCATTTTTCATACAGCGCGCCGCGCCTTCGCCACCTTTAGAAGGTAGGGTCATATGGTAAGCGTCACCACTCATGCCATAACCTAAAACCTCAGCATAAATTTTTGCACCACGTGCTTTTGCGTGCTCGTACTCTTCCAATACAACTACGCCAGCACCATCACCGAGTACAAAACCATCACGGTCTTTATCCCAAGGGCGAGAGGCTGTTGACGGGTCATCATTACGAGTAGAAAGAGCACGAGCAGCGGCAAAGCCACCTAAACCACAATTGGTGGTTGACATCTCTGCACCACCGGCAACCATGACATCAGCATCCCCATATTCAATCAGTCGTGAGGCGTCGCCAATATTATGTGTACCGGTTGTACAGGCAGTGACAATAGCGAAATTAGGGCCTTTCAAGCCGTATTTGATAGATAGGTTGCCTGAGATCATATTAATGATAGAAGAGGGCACAAAGAAAGGCGAAATACGCTTAGCGCCTTTTTCTCTAAAAAGATCTGCCGTGCGTTCAATCGTACCTAAGCCACCAATACCAGCACCAATAGCAACACCGATACGTTCAGCATTTTCTTCAGTAACTTCAATACCAGAGTCTTCAATTGCTTGAATACCCGCTGCCATGCCGTAATGGATAAAAGTATCCATTTTTTTTGCATCTTTAGGTTTAAGGTAATCTGTAATTTCGAAATTTTTAACTGAGCCACCGAATTTGACAGCTTGGCCTTCGGTTTCAAGATTGGTGAGTGAATTAATGCCGGACTTACCCGCAAGAATATTTGACCAAGATTCTTCAACACTGTTTCCAACCGGTGAAACGATACCCATACCGGTAATGACAACTCTTCTTTTGCTCATAGTTTTATTTCTTAATTAAGATAAAAAAAAAGGCGCTTAATTCAAAGAAGAAAGCACCTTATTCGTTTATATCACTAAACGGAAATTACAAATTATTGTTAACGTAGTCGATCGCTAGTTGAACAGTTGTAATACTTTCTGCTTGATCATCAGGGATCTCACAGTCAAACTCTTCTTCAAGAGACATTACTAATTCAACAGTGTCTAAAGAATCTGCACCTAAATCGTCAATAAAAGAAGCATTGTTATCAATATCACCGCTTACGTCTAACTGCTCAGCTACAACTTTCTTTACTCTTTCTTCGATGCTCATTTGTTATTCCCTTAATAGATTAAAACTATCATTTTATCTCTAAATAAAGTTGATGCAAGACTAAATTTAAAATATTTATTGATACCGAGTGGGGTCGGAAATTCCGGCAGATTTAAAGCCAATTTTTCGATATTCACAAGCATCGCAAACACCGCAGGCTTCGCCTTTATCGTTGGCTTGATAGCAGGTGGTTGTTATCGAGTAATCCACCCCTAAGGACAGACCTATTTTAATAATATCAGCTTTATTAAGATCAATCAAAGGAGTGACGATAGAAAGTTTTTGGCCTTCTACACCTTGTTTCGTGGCGAGGTTTGCCATGGTTTCGAAAGCATCAATATAAGCTTGTCGGCAATCGGGGTAACCTGAATAATCCAATGCATTAACACCAATAAAGATAGATTGACAGTCTAACACTTCAGCCCAAGCCATGGCAAAAGATAAAAATATGGTGTTGCGTGCGGGCACGTAAGTAATGGGAATTTCATCACTTTCTTTAAAATTAGGTACTTCAATATTTTCATCAGTGAGTGCCGATCCGCCGAAATCTGCTAAAGAAATCTGCATGATTCGATGTTCAACAGCATCAAAATGTTTGGCGATTTTGGTGGCTGAGATTAATTCTGATTTTTGTTTTTGCCCATAATCAAAGCTCAGTGCATAGCATTCAAAGCCTTGAGATTTGGCAATGGCAAGCGTGGTGGTAGAGTCTAGACCACCGGAGAGCAGAATAACAGCCCTAGACATTGGCTAAATTGCCTTTTTCTTCTAGCCATTTTTTACGATCTGGAGCGCGTTTTTTACTCAGCAACATGTCCATGGTTTGAAAAACTTGAAGCGGGTTGTCTAAGGTAAGCTGGATAAGGCGCCTAGTATCGGGCAGCATGGTGGTTTCTCGAAGTTGAGAAGGATTCATTTCACCTAGGCCTTTAAAACGTTGCACCTGGATCTTAACACGTTTATTTTCACTTTCAATTTTTCTAATGATTGCATCTCTTTCATTGTCATCTAATGCGTAATGTACTTGTTTGCCCGCATCGACTCTATATAAAGGTGGCATAGCAACATAG
>DNJI01000069.1 GCA_003489145.1 Gammaproteobacteria bacterium
TTATGAGTAATATGATTATTGAAGATGGAAAATTTGTTGAGCTTACTTATGAAGTCGTTGACAAAAAAACCAGTGAAGTATTGTCTGCAGTTGAGTTTCCATTAGGTTATATACAAGGTATTAGTGAAATCTTATCACCGGAGGTAACAGCTGGATTAGTAGGTCAGGTTGAGGGTGACATTGTTGAACTTCCTGTTGATGTAGACCAAATCTATGGCCCTAGGGATGAGACTTTAGTAACAACGATGCCACTTGACAGCCTAGATGAAGATTTAAGAAAAGTTGGCACCATGATCCCAATGGAAAATGACAAAGGCGAACGTATAAACTTTACAGTGATAAAAGTTAATGATGACTCAATAATGGTGGATGGTAATAACCCACTTTGTGGTCGAAAAGTAATTTTTGTCCTTAAGGTGATTACAGTACGTAATCCAACAGATGAAGAGGCGAGACTGGGTGGTCCTGTTGACGATACACCTAACTTTGCAAACGCACAACCAATACAGTAGATACTATTATGGACTTTACACAATCAGAACTTGATACAATTCAAAAGCACGTTGATGATCGCTGGAGAGACAAAGATCATGGTGTACACTTAGCCGATATCGAAGTAGATGGAACAGAGCGAGCTGCTGCTGTTTGGGAGCATAAACACTACACTTTTATCATTCTAAAAATTGGCGCTTTCACTTATAGGAACTTGTTTTATTTTTTAAGAAAAGACCGTTTTGATACAGGCGTTGATGAATTCAATGATCTAGATGAGTGTGTTGATTCTTTGATGAAGTGTCAAGCCGATTTTTCACTGTCTAAAAGTACCAAGAATTTAAAGCCTAAAACTGATAAGTAAGTTTAAACCTTTCAATTTTTCTCAAAAAAAAGGATGTTTTTAAGCATCCTTTTTTATTGCTCACCATATAGTAGTCTGCATTATCATTCTTATTTGATATAATCTTATCAATTATATTTATGAGGAGGGTTTATGATGCTACCTACTATAGGTGAATTGAGCGAAGAAATTGTTGCTTTATTCTTTGTTATTTTCTGTGTTTCTATTATTTTTGGTGCAGTAGCACGTAAAACTGACTTTTGTCCCTTAGGCGGTATTGCAGACGTTATTCATAGTGGTAATACAGGTCGTTTGTCGATGTATTTCTTTGCTATTGCCGTTGCTATTTTTGGTGTCACTATTTTTGAAGCAATGGAAATTTTCAGTGCTGATGGTACGCGCCCTCCTTACAGAATGAGTCAGTTCCGCTGGCCAGCTTATCTAGTTGGTGGTGCTTTTTTTGGTATTGGTATGACTTTATGTCGTGGCTGTGGCATGAAAAGTATTCTCAATCTAGGTGGCGGCAATCTAAAGGCGATTGTGGCAATTCTAGGTATGGGCGGTGCAGCAGTATTAATGTTGTATGTTGAAGGATTTTTTAACGATTATTTCTTATCTTGGGTCTTACCTGCGTCACCTAATCTAGATGATTATGGATTCGAGATGCAGGATTTAGGCACGATTTTTGGTGGCATTATAGGTGTTGAAACTTCGACGATGCGACTTACTATTGGACTCATGTTTTCTTTATTGATTATGAGTCTGGTTTTCAAAAGTAAAGACTTTGTTGCTAGACGTGATAATTGGATTGGCGGTTTTGTTATTGGTGCGTTGATTGTGGGTGCCTTCTATATTTCTGGCGGCCCATTAGGTGAGTTAGCCAATGAGGCATCTGAGTTTAGTGACGACCCTCAGTATGGTATGGGCACACAGTCATATACCTTTATTCGCCCAATGGGTGATTTGCTTTATATCGCTTCAAACCCAGAATGGTATATTTTAACTTTTGGCTTGGTGGCTTTTTTGGGTGTAGGTACAGGCTCAGTCATAATTTCTGTTTTAACTAGGCGATTTAAAATCGTTTGGTTTAATTCTATTGGTGAATTATTACGCTATGCTGTTGGTGGTGTTATGGTCGGTATTGGCGGTATTTTAGGTATGGGTTGCACTTTGGGTCAAGGTGTTGCTGGAACCTCTACTTTGTCACTAGGCTCGTTTGTGGATTTATTTGCACTGATGTTGGGCGCTTATGTTGGTATTCGCATGCAAAAACAATTCATGAATGATCATGAGGTGCCTAAAGCAGATTAACCACTTTCTGTAGGCGAAAAAAAAGGCGTGCTATTGCACGCCTTTTTATTATCTTTTAATTAGCTACCCTAGTAAAGGTGTACCTAGTAAAGGAATAATCATGATTGCAACGATGTTGATAATCTTGATTAGTGGGTTGATCGCAGGACCAGCCGTATCTTTATACGGGTCACCTACAGTGTCGCCAGTTACAGCAGCTTTATGCGTGTCTGATCCTTTTCCATGACCTTCACCCAGTTGACCGTCTTCGATGTACTTCTTAGCGTTATCCCATGCACCACCACCGGTAGTCATTGAGATAGCAACAAAGATACCAGTTGCAATAGAGCCGATTAATAATCCGCCTAATGCTTCAGCACCTAGTAGTAAACCAACAGCTACTGGGAATAGGATCGGAAGCATTGATGGTACGATCATTTCTTTAATTGCAGATTTAGTTAGCATGTCAACGGCTTTAGAATAGTCAGGCTTTTGTGTGTAATCCATAATGCCTGGCATCTCTCTAAACTGACGACGTACTTCTTCAACAATGCCACCTGCTGCGCGACCTACGGCTTCCATTGCCATTGCACCAAATAAGTAAGGTACTAAGCCACCTAAGAATAAGCCAATGATAACCATATGGTTTGACAAGTCAAAGCTGATTGGATCAAATCCGACTCTAGTATTTAGCTCATTTGTAAAGTCAGCAAACAATACTAACGCTGCAAGACCTGCAGAACCAATTGCATAACCTTTAGTTACCGCTTTAGTTGTGTTACCTACCGCATCTAATGGATCAGTAATGTTACGAATTTCTTCAGGAAGGTCTGCCATTTCAGCAATACCACCCGCGTTATCAGTAATAGGACCATAAGCGTCTAGTGCAACAATAACACCAGTCATAGACAACATAGCAGTTGCCGCAATAGCGATACCGTATAAGCCACCTAATGCATGTGCACCCCAAATACTAGCACAAACGGCTAATACGGGTAGTGCGGTAGATTTCATGCTTAAGCCAATACCAGCAATAACGTTAGTACCATCACCTGTTTTAGAAGCTTCTGCAATATGTTGTACTGGTCTGTGTTCAGTTGCAGTGTAGTATTCAGTAACCACAACCATCCACGCAGTCAGCGCTAAACCAATCAGAGATGCGTAGAATAAATTCATGCCCATACCCATGTCTATTGTCACAAAGTAGAATGCAATTGCCGCTAAAACTGCAGAAACAATTAAACCTTTGTAAAGCGCACCCATGATAGATCCACCATCAGACACTTTAACAAAGAAAGTACCGATAATTGAAGCGATGATAGATACTGCTCCTAGTGCTAATGGATAAAGAATCGCATCGTTACCCAGGCCTAGTACACCCGCTAACATCATTGTTGCAACGATGGTTACTGCGTAAGTCTCGAATAAGTCAGCCGCCATACCTGCACAGTCACCAACGTTGTCACCAACGTTGTCAGCAATTACTGCAGGATTGCGCGGATCATCTTCTGGAATGCCTGCTTCAACTTTACCAACAATATCAGCACCAACATCAGCACCCTTAGTAAAGATACCGCCGCCTAAACGTGCAAAGATTGAAATCAATGAACCACCAAAAGCTAAGCCAATCAATGCGTGTAACGCGTCTTTTTGTGGAACTTCAAAAGCAGTCAAGCCCATGTAGAATCCAGAAACACCTAACAATGCCAGGCCAACTACCAGCATACCAGTAATAGCACCACCTTTAAAGGCCACCTGGAAAGCAGCATTCATGCCATTTTTTGCTGCCTCTGCTGTACGACAATTTGATTTAACCGATACATTCATACCAATATAACCTGTCAAACCTGACAATACGGCACCAATTAAAAATCCTAGAGCCACCGTGTAGCTGAGTGCTATCGAGATAATAACCAGTAAAATTGCGCCTACAACGCCAATGGCAGTGTATTGACGATTTAGATAGGCACTTGCGCCTTCTGCAATCGCATCTGAAATCTCTTTCATTTTGTCACTACCTGGTGATTGTTTGTAAATCCAGGTCATTGTATATAAGCCGTATAAAACAGCGATAATTGAAGCCCCGATGGCCATTATTAGTATATCCATTTCTTTCTTTTCTCCTTTTTGATTTATGTATAAATTTTTCCAACGTTGATTATAGAGTAATTAGCATTCAATAATATAATAAATAAGTGAAAAACGACCTATTTTAGGTGTTGGTTTAAAGGGTTTAAAAAAGTATTTCCCGTTTATCCTTTTGTCCAATATTGAGTTTTGATGCCACGACCTAAATCAGCTTCAACCAATCTCGATCTGAGCTTCAATAGCTTTTCAATCAAGGCCGGTTCCGCCTGTTCATAAGCTTTAGCATCTGGCGTTCGATTAACCACCACACCCAAAAGCTCAGTGATTGCATTGCCAATAGAATTTTGTGAAATAACCACAATTAGCTTACCTTTATCGTTGCGATAAATGAGCTGTTTAAATGCGGGTTGCCAGCGAATTGATGAAGCATATTTTGCGTCTTTAATACATTTGTCACGCACTTTTTTAGCGGCGGATAAAAAACAGTTATTGAACAACAAAGTTTTTTCAATTTCTTTAGGGAAATAAGCGTTGTCTGGCACGCCTGCATTTCTGCTAGACACTTGGGTAAAGAAGGTACGGTAGAAGTCTAAAAAACCTTTTAAGACTTGGTCGTATTCTTTCCAAAAATCAATATTTTTTAAACTGTCGATACCACCTTGTATTTCCCAGCTCGGTAAACCCTGTGGATAACCTGTTAGTGCAAGACTAGAAGCATCACTTTCAACAGGCTTGAGTATTTTTAAATCGAGCGACGATAAGAATTCGACATACACGTCTTGCATATAAGCAGCAAATAAAGAGTGCTGACCGCCATCCGTTAAGTTTGGGTTGTTAGTATCAGTGAGCGGCGCTTCTTTTAGTTGTTGCTTATCAAAAACAATAAAGTGGTTGTGCAACATGCGAATACTAGGCACACCGGCAGAAGTTATAGGCCAAGTCGCATCAAGCGATGCTTCACCTGCAAGGATCAAGTGTTTTTCAGGATCAGGATATTGCTCCAACATAAAGCCAATAATGATTTGATTCATTCGATTCCAAACTTTCCTAACATTTTTTGGTAATTGTGTACGACGCACAGCTCGACCCAAAGGGTTTAAAACACTTTGTGACGTGTTATAAATAATAGAGCAATCAAATTCATTTGAGTGCCCCAAGGCTTTTCGATAAAGTAATAAGTCTTCATCGTTGATCAACAAACCGTTATTTTCAGTCAGATCTTTTAGGTTTTCTGGCGAGTTGAAAAACTCGTTAGGCTTCATGCCTTCAGGCACATCTAGCGGGATAGGACGGAATGGAACATTGATCTCTCTTGGGCCGATTGTACTCATATTTTTTTCTATTATAAAAATTCAAAAAAAAGGCTTATGTCATTACAACACAAGCCCCCATTTATTAGCAAAACTAAAAGTTTAGCCTAATTGTGTGTAGACACGATCTCTTACTTCTTCTAGTGTACCGACACCATTTGCTGAGCCATACTTTGGCGCATTGTCGTCTTCATTCATCCATGCTTGGTAGTAATCAACCAAGGGTTGAGTTTGCTCATGGTAAACATCCAAACGTGATTTAACCGTTTCTTCGTTGTCATCAGCACGTTGTACTAATTCTTCACCTGTAATGTCATCAATGCCCTCAACTTTAGGTGGATTGTAGACAACGTGATAAGTACGACCTGAAGCTAAGTGAGCGCGACGTCCCGACATGCGAGCAACAATGTCTTCATCAGGCACTTGAATCTCAACAACATAGTCAACCTTGACATTGTCAGTTTTTAAAGCTTCTGCTTGAGCGATTGTGCGTGGAAATCCATCAAATAAGAAGCCGTTTTCACAGTCATCTTCTTGAATTCTTTCCTTGACCAAGCCAATGATAATATCGTCAGACACTAAACCACCAGCATCCATCACTTTTTTGGCTTCAACACCTAAAGGTGTGCCAGCTTTAACGGCAGCACGTAGCATGTCGCCAGTTGAGATTTGTGGAATTGAATATTTCTCACAAATGTTGGTTGCTTGAGTACCTTTGCCTGCGCCCGGAGGGCCTAATAAAATAACGTTCATTTTCTGAATTCCTTATACTTCAAATGATGGTAATTTCTTTTCTACCATTTCTTTTTTCATCACCACGTAGTCTGGCAAGCCATTTTTGTATGGAGGGTAGTTTTCGCCTTCGATTAGAGGCTGTAAGTACTCACGACATGCGTCAGTAATACCAAAGCCATCATCAGAGATGTATTCCATTGGCATCATCTTTTCAACGTTAGCAATATCTTTCAATTCGCCTGAACCAATTTCCCAAGTGTATGGGTTGTTAGAGGTGCGGATAATAGCTGGCATTACTGAGTTTTTACCCTCTAATGCCATGTTGACTGCTGCTTCACCTAAGGCGTAAGCTTGCTCAACATCAGACTCTGATGCTAAGTGACGCGCCGAACGCTGTAAGTAATCTGCAACTGCCCAGTGGAATTTATGACCTAAGGCGTCTTTAATTAGTTGAGCTACAACTGGCGCTGCACCACCCAATTGCGCATGACCAAAGTCATCGCGAGTGCCTTGCTCTGCTAGGAAGCGACCATCTGGCCATTGAGTTCCTTCAGATACAACAATTGTACAGTAACCAAATTCTTTAACGTTTGCATCAACTTTAGCTAGGAATTTCTTTTCGTCAAATTTAACTTCAGGGAATAAAATAACCACTGGAATTGAATCGTCAACCAAACCACCAGCTGCTGCAATCCAGCCTGCGTGGCGACCCATAACTTCAAGTACAAAAATCTTAGTAGAAGTAGCACACATTGAGGCTACATCAAAACTGGCTTCCATTGTAGAAACTGCAATGTATTTAGCTACTGAGCCAAAACCTGGGCAGTTGTCTGTCACTGGTAAGTCGTTATCAACCGTTTTTGGTACGTGAATCGCTTGAATTGGGTAGCCCATAGATTCAGACAATTGCGAAACTTTCAAACAAGTGTCAGCTGAGTCGCCACCACCGTTGTAAAAGAAGTAGCCAATGTCATGCGCTTTAAATACTTCGATTAATCTTTCGTATTCTGCTTTGTTTGCTTCTAAAGACTTCATCTTGTAACGACAAGAGCCAAAACCACCAGATGGCGTGTGCTTTAGTGCAGCAACATCAGCTGTTGATTCTTTAGAGGTGTCAATTAAGTTTTCAGTTAGCGCACCAATAATGCCGTTTTGACCAGCATAAACCGTACCAATTTTGTCTGAATTTTTGCGTGCAGTTTCAATTACACCACAAGCAGAAGCGTTAATCACAGCAGTTACACCGCCAGATTGAGCATAGAAAGCGTTCTTCATCGTCATACCTTTATTAAATAAGAATCAAAAAATTATACCTATAGCCGTTTTTTGACGTGTTATTTTATGGTGATATTGCAATATATCTCATTAGGGATAACATGTTAAACTTACGCATATTATTTCAACAAATAAGCAGAGGGGTTTTCGATGAAAAGATTAGATCAAGTAATATCACAAGAAGGTGTATCAGCTGAACTAGAACTTGTTATTAAAGATATTTTGGTTGCGTGTAAGGATATTGCCTATAAATTAGGCCAAGGCGAATTAGCAGGTATTTTAGGTGCAACTGAAGATGAGAACATTCAAGGTGAAACCCAAAAGATGTTAGATGTTATTTCTAATGACCTTTTAAAAGATACTCTGTGCGCTAATGCTTTCGTCAAGGGTGTAGGCTCTGAAGAAGAGGATTATACAATTGCCGGCCATACTGATGGTAAATACTTAGTAACCTTTGACCCATTGGATGGCTCTTCAAATATCGATGTTAACCTTTCTGTTGGAACGATTTTTTCTATTTTAGAAGCCCCTGAAGATAGTCGCACTGGTGACGATCAAAATATTTTCTTACAACCTGGAAGCAAGCAAGTTGCTGCCGGTTATGTTCTTTATGGTCCTTCCACATTGCTGGTAATGACAACAGGAAAAGGCGTCAACTTATTCACATTAGACACTAACGTTGGGGAATTTGTTCTAACACAAGAGCAGTTAAAAATCACTGAAGACACTGCTGAATTCGCAATTAACATGTCCAACCAACGCTTCTGGGAGCCAGAAATGAAGGAGTACATTGATCATTGTTTACAAGGCGAAGAAGGCCCTCTAGGTAAGCGTTACAATATGCGTTGGGTTGCTTCTATGGTTGCAGAAGTTCACCGTATCCTTATCCGAGGTGGTATCTTCATGTACCCTTATGATAATCGTGATCCATCGAAAGCTGGTAAGCTTCGTCTGATGTACGAAGGCAACCCGATGTCTATGATTGTTGAGCAGGCTGGCGGTCTATCCTCTACTGGTCATCAGTGTATTATGGACGTAGAACCTCAAGATATTCATGACCGTGTGCCGGTTATCTTAGGATCAAAAAATGAAGTGAAAAAAGTAGTTGCTATGTATGGTGATTATATTACTAAATCATAAAAACATAATTCTTTTGATTGTTGCACATCTTGATTTTTTTACTCTAAAGATTAGAGTATTTAGCTAAAGGTATAGGGGGTGATGAGCCACTCTTTTTCATCATAAATATCCATTGTAAAACACTTTGATCCGCCATGATTACGGACCTCACCTGACGCGCCTGGGTTGATCACCCAAGGTGTCGATTCTTTATCAATTACTTGTTTGTGCGTATGCCCATAGATGATCACTTTGGCATCTGGATAGGTCTCTCTTAGTGATTCGTGCGATGGTTTGTGATGGCCGTGAAGATGGCCGTGTTCAATGACAATTTTTCCACTTGGAAATTCAAGAAATTCAACCGTATTGAGCGAGGCGATATGATCATCATTATTGCCTTTAATGGCAATAAGTTTTTGTTTGGGTTTTAGTTGGCTCAGAGTGGCTTCGTTAATAATATCGCCTGCGTGAATAGCGATATCACATTGATTGGCGATCTTAATAACCTCAGGGTGAATGAATCCATGAGAATCAGACAATATGCAAATTTTTGGCACAGTGAATTTAAAGTAAAGTAAAGTGTGTAATTATACTTAAAACTTTATTTTTCTTGCTAAATCAGGCGTTTATAGTACCAACATAAATAGTCGGTATTTTTTTAAGAAAAACAGTGCAATATTACCGACTTTAATGGGCATAATATGTGCGTTCGTTCAACGAACAAACTTAAATAAGAAAAGACAAACTGATGACACAATGAGCTTGTCTAAATGAGATAACAAAATAGGAGATTAACATGGCAGCATTATTTTCAGATGAGTGGATGAACCAACTAAAAGAAGCTTGGAACGGTTCAGACGAAGTACGTGGTAAATTAGCAGAAATTAACTTTTCATCAATCATTGCTTGTGGTTATAAAGGTGATGGCACACCAACCGGTATTTTTGTGGTTGAGAATGGCGAATGCGTTAGTGCAGGCGATTACAATGGTGAATCTGTGGATTGGGACATGCGTGCAGATAAGAAAAACTGGATGAAATGGTTAGACAAGCCTTTAGGCATGGCTTCAATGGGCATGGCAGTTACCATGGGTAAGTTAAAGTTTGAGAAAGGCGATTTTGGCGCTATGATCAAAGACCCTAGAATGGCAACGCCGTTCGTTAAAAGCTTTGCTTTAATGGGTGCAATTGGCGGTGAGTAATTATTGACCAACTAAGCACGATTAAAACCCGCCTTTATGGCGGGTTTTTTATGCGTGTGGTTTTACTGGCAAGGTGTGCTCGAAAGTTTCAATGTTGATAAACCCTTCTACTAACTTAGTTTCAATTTTAGAACTGGGTTTGCTAATAGCCACAACAGTGCCAATACCAAATTTTTTAGCGGACTTTAAAACTGTTTTTGAATCGTCAAAGAAAACACTCTTGGCTTTGTCCAGGTGAATAGATTCATCTAATTTTTGCCAAAAATCTTGATCCTCTTTAGCTGCATCATAGTCATGTGATGAAATAATGGTATCAAAATATTGCTCTAAATTAGTGACTCGCATTTTTAACTGAATGGTTTTTCTATGCGCGTTAGTGACTAGATAAATGCGTTTGTTATGTTGTCTAGCCTGCTCTAGAAACTCTAAAACGAACGGGTGAACTTGGATTAAATGCGCCACATCTTCTTTGAGTTTAGCAATGTCTAATTCAAAGATTTTTTGCCAATAATCTAAACAGTACCAGTGCAATTTACCTTCTTCTGCGCGCATCACGGGGTAGAACTTGTCTTTTGATTCTTGATGGGTGAGGTTGTGCTTATTAGCCAATACCAGTGGTAAATACTCCATCCAAAAATGCAAGTCAAAATTCAGATCAAGCAACGTGCCATCCATATCTAATAGAATGGTGTCAATCTCAGGCCAGTTGATGGAAGAAGGATTTGTCATTGGCTTTGAGTTATCCTCGACGCCAGCTTGTGCCATTTGCACTGTCCTCTAAAATAACACCAAGATCAATTAGCTCATCGCGGATTTGGTCAGATAAAGCAAAATCTTTATTGCCTTTTGCCTCGTTGCGTTGCTTGATCTTTGCGTCAATGTCTTCATCGGCTAGGTCAACCCCTCTCTTTTTAGTACCCCCTTGAGGGGTGTGCTTTAAAAAGCTGTCTGCATCGGTTTGTAAAATACCAATATAGCCACCAAGTTTCTGCAAGAGTTGAGCTAAAGCATTAGCTTGATCGATGTCTTTTTCACGCTCAGAATTAACTAATTTGGCCAATTCAAACAAAATACTTAGTGCAATTGAGGTGTTAAAGTCGTCATCCAGCGCTGCATTAAAACGTTTCTCAAAATCAAACCGTTGTGAAACTTCATCCATAGCTGCATCGGAAGCGCTTAATCCACGCATTGCTGTGTACAAACGTGTTAAAGAAGATTTTGCCAAGTCCAAGTTATCATCGCTAAAATTTAGCGGACTGCGATAATGACTGCTCATAATAAAGTAGCGCAGAGTTTCACCATCGTAGCTTTCCAAAACCGTGCGAATGGTGAAAAAATTATTCAGCGACTTGCTCATTTTCTCATTGTCTATATTTACAAAGCCCACGTGCATCCAAGTATTAACAAACGTACAATCGTGCGCACCTTCAGACTGTGCAATTTCATTTTCATGATGCGGAAAAGTTAGATCCATTCCGCCCCCATGAATATCAAAGTGGTTGCCTAAATGGTGTGTTGACATGGCCGAACATTCAATATGCCAGCCTGGGCGTCCATCACCCCAAGGTGACGACCAACTTGGTTCAGATGGTTTGGCCATCTTCCACAAGACAAAATCTAGCGGGTCTCTCTTATCAGTTTCGATATCAACACGTGCACCAGCTTCAAGCTCATCTAGGTTTTTGCCCGAGAGTTTGCCATAGCCTTCAAAATCACGCACTGAGTAATAGACGTCGCCGCTCTTGCCTTGGTAGGCAATGCCTTTTTCAATTAATGTCTCAATCATATAAAACATTTGATCTATCGCATCAGTAGCACGTGGCTCTACATCAGGCGCCAAAACGCCAAGCGCACGTTCGTCTTCATGCATGGCTTCAATAAAACGATTGGTTAGGCTGTAAATATCTTCTTTATTTTCAACCGCACGTTTGATGATTTTGTCGTCAATATCAGTGATATTACGAACATATTCGACATTGGGAAAATGGCGTCTGAGATGGCGAGTAATAACATCAAACATCACCAAAACACGCGCATGCCCCATATGACAATAATCATACACGGTCATACCGCAGACATACATTCCTACCTTGTTAGGGTTGATTGGATGAAAGACTTCTTTTTGTTTGCTAAGCGTATTGTAGATTTTAAGCATGGCGTTATTTTACGTTAAAGCAGTGCGACATACACAGCTACAACAAACCCTTAATTTTTATAGGATAAAGGCAAATATATAATTGTATAATTCATGGGTTTATTTAATAATTTATTTGGAGAAAGTATGAGCGTTTTAGTCACACAACAAGCACCCGATTTTACAGCTGCAGCCGTTTTAGCCAATGGCTCTATTGTCGATGGTTTTCAATTATCAAGCCTAAAAGGTAAAAAGATTATGTTGTTCTTTTATCCGTTGGACTTCACTTTTGTTTGTCCATCTGAAATTCTAGCACATCATCATCGTATTGCAAAGTTTGCTGAGAAGGGTGTTGAAGTAGTAGGTGTTTCGGTAGATTCTGAGTGGACTCATAACGCATGGCGTAACACGGCTCCAGCAGATGGTGGTTTAGGTGCAATCGATTTTCCATTAGTGGCTGATACAGATCATTCGATTATGGAGGCTTACGGTATTGTGCATCCAGATGGTATCGCATTACGTGCTTCATTTTTAATTGATGCAAATTTTGTTGTGCGTCATCAAGTGGTAAACGACCTTCCATTAGGTCGTGATGTTGATGAAATGTTACGCATGGTAGATGCACTTGATTTCCACACAACGCATGGTGAAGTATGTCCTGCAGGTTGGAACAAAGGTGATGAAGGCATGAAGGACACACCGGAAGGTGTTGCTGAATATTTAGCGAAGAACGCTGACAATTTATAATCAGTCACTGCTTGATAAAGGGGAGTTAAGCGCTCCCCTTTTTTATTAGGAGAAAACTAAATGGGATTTAAAAAATTAAGATGTATCGTTTGTGGCTGGGTTTATGATGAATATCTAGGTTCGCCAAAAGACGGCATTGAGCCAAAAACAAAATGGGAAGATGTGCCAGAGGATTGGGTATGCCCTGATTGTGGCGCGAGTAAGGATCAGTTTGAAATGATTGAAATCGAGTAAAATAATCGTCTTTAAGATATTCATAAAGGAAATTTAATGTCAAAAGTATTAATATTGCCAGGTGATGGTATTGGACAAGAAATCGTTGCTCAAGCATTAAAGGTTATTGACTACCTAAATGAAAATGCCAATTTAGGCATGGAATTAGTTCATGGTTTGGTCGGTGGTACGGCCTATGATGAAACCGGGTCTCCATTGCCGCAAGAAACTCTAGATGCTGCACAAGCGTGTGACTCTATTTTGTTAGGCGCGGTGGGTGGTTATCAATGGGAGAGTCTTGAGCGTGATTTGCGACCTGAGCGTGGTTTATTGGGGTTACGCGCCGAGATGGATTTATTCTCAAACCTTCGCCCCGCGATTTTATATCCACAATTGGCCAGCGCTTCAACGTTAAAAGAAGACATTGTTTCTGGCCTAGATCTCATGATCGTTCGTGAACTAGTTGCCGGTATTTATTTTGGACAACCGCGTGGTATTGAGATTCGTGATGGCGAGCGCTATGGCTTTAATACTGCGACTTATTATGAGTCTGAGATTAGACGTATTGGCCATTCAGCTTTCAAAATTGCACAAAAACGTGACAAGCGTGTTTGCTCAGTGGATAAAGCCAATGTGTTAGAAGTGTGCGAGTTATGGCGCGATGTGATGATTGAGGTGTCCAAAGACTATCCAGATGTTGAACTTTCTCATATGTATGTGGACAATGCTGCCATGCAATTGGTTAAAGCGCCGAAGCAATTCGATGTCATGGTAACCTCTAATTTATTTGGTGATGTATTGTCTGATTGCGCCGCCATGTTGACTGGCTCAATTGGTATGTTGCCAAGTGCGTCACTCAACAAAGACGGTTTTGGTATGTATGAACCCATTCATGGTTCAGCGCCTGATATTGCCGGCCAAGACATTGCCAATCCTTTAGCAACGATTTTATCCGTTTCAATGATGTTGCGCTATTCACTTAACCAAATTGCACTCGCTGATAAGATTGATACAGCGGTAAATACCGTACTTGATCAAGGCTATCGAACTGCAGATATTGCTGCTGATGGCGATACGGTTGTTGGCACCAGTCAGATGGGTGATTTGGTTGTTGCTGCATTAAAGGATTAGTTATGGATATTGTCGTTTATTCAACCCACACTTGCCCAATCTGCGTCAAAACTAAAGAGCTATTAGATAAATGGAACTTACCATTTGAGCAAAAATATATTGATGATGATCGTGCCAATATGGTTGAGTTTTCAAAAGTGACTGATGGCGCTAGAATGGTGCCACAGTTAACTATTGATGGCAAGCATATTGGTGGTTTTAGTGATTTGACAGAACTTCATATGGACGGCTTCTTCGACTAAAAAATTTCAGAAATAATGAAAATCACCGATTTTGAACCTAAAAACACCTTGTAAAAACCCTGTTTTTAAGCATTAAGATCAATAAAACCCTCTTGTAATAGGCAAGGCCTATTACATAAATCAAAAATTTCGGAAATTTTTAAAATAGGCGATAAACTCTAATTATTGCGTTACAATTCGTCTATTAGAACTAGCAAAGCAGGTCTACTAGAAGTATGAATTTAGAAATTACACAAGAATTTTCCAATAGTTTGTATTGGATATCACTGGTAGCTGTGGTGGTGTCATCAGCCTCTGGTGTACTCAAATCTGGCTTTAGGCATTTTGATTTATTTGGTGTTATCATTATTGCTATAACAACTGGATTGGGTGGCGGATCATTAAGAGATATGCTGTTAGATGTTGATGTATTTTGGATACAGGATCAAATTTTCTTTATCGCTTCACTGGTAAGTGCCGTGATTATTTTTGTGGGCGCCAGGTTGATTTCAATTTCACCAAAGTTTTTTTTAATACCTGATGCAGCAGGATTGGCTGCTTTTAGTGTTGCGGGCACCATGGTGTCATTGGTGGCGGGTACACCTTGGTTAGTAGCTAGTTTTATGGGGGTTGTTACCGGCGCAATGGGCGGAATCTTTAGAGACTTGCTGTGTAATGAAACCCCAATTGTATTTAAAAGTCCACTCTACGCAACGGCTGCGTGGCTCGGTTCTTTAGGATTTATTGTGTTGTTAAATGGCGGCGTCAGCGTTACTGCATCAGCTATTATTGCCGGACTAAGTATTTTTATTGTTAGGATAGTGGCAATCCGACTCGATCTAGGATTGCCAAAATTTCAATTAAAACAATAAGTTTTAATTATCTCTATCTTCAATCTCTAACAACATCTTGTTGATATGCTTACCTAGTTGGGCATCGTAACCGTGCCAATCTCTGTAGTTGGCTAGCTTCTTATCAGCAAAAGGCTTGATTTCATAATCAGCCAAATCTTCCTCGTAGCCCTTCTTAGTTTCATCTTGAATAATTAACAAGTAATCTAGGAATGGTTGGACAGCTGTAGCAGTACTGCCAGACGGGCCGTGACCAGGTACATATTGATCAAGACCTAAATCAATGGCGTATTCTAACGCTTTAATATTACCATGCATATCAGAGGTGCCATCAAATCGACCAAAGCGATGAATCAAATCATTATCACCTAGGAATAAAGTCTTGCTACCGACGTGCTCAATCATGATGTCAGTGTTAGTGTGGGCGACACCAGTGATGTCATTATGAATTTTGAAGGTTTCACCAGCAACGGCGATTTCTTGTAGATGTGTGGTTGCATCCGTAGGGTAAGTTGCAATTGTGCCTTTTGATAAGCCTTCAGTTGAGGTATCCATAATACTAACCCAGCTATCACCCTCACCATCTTTGGCTTGAGCGATCATAGCAGGATGTGCGTAAATTTTAGCGTTCGGATATTGCTCCAATATCGCTTGGTTGCCTAACCAATGGTCGCCATGAACATGAGTATTAAAAGCGGCTACAATTGGTTTATCCGTGATTTTTTTAATCTCTTCAATGACTTTTTGACCAACTTGGTAAGTACCGCCTGGATCAATGACAATCACGCCATCAGCACCAATCACCATGCCAGGATTATTCATAAAACCATGATTTTGCTTGTTGGGCTCGCCCAATGGGCCGTGTATGATATGAGTGTTGTCTGCAATCGCTTCAAATTTATAATCACCTAAACCATCAATCACCCAAGCATGTGTGAGCGTTGAAAGCGCCAATGTGAATAGTAGTGTTAATTTTTTCATTATTCTCTCCCTTGCTATAAAGGTATTATTGTACCTTTATAGCCTTTAATACGATAAGCTTATGCGTAAAAAACCAAAGATATTAAATATCGAAACCCTTGCTACCACACGATTTTTTAATATTGAAAAGTTGGACTTAGAATTCTCCAATGGTGAGAGGCGTCAATATGAGCGCCTCAAACCACCCGGAGAAGGTGCAGTGTTGGTTATTCCAATGCTGGATGATGACACAGTGTTAATGATTTACGAATATTCAGGTGGTACTGACCGTTATGAATTAGCACTAACTAAGGGAAAGATTGACAAAGGAGAATCACCCATTGATGCGGCTAATCGCGAGTTGATGGAAGAGATTGGTTATGGCGCTAAAGACCTTAAGTTAATTAAGACCATGACACTAGCCCCTGGCTATCAATCGAATTTCACCCATATTGTTTTGGCGCAAGATCTTTATGAGGCCAGTGCTGAGGGCGATGAGCCCGAACCATTAGAAGTGGTAGAGTACAAATTGAGTGATTTAGAGCAATTGGTTTATCGCCAAGACTTGACTGAAGCCAGAAGTATTGCAGCGCTTTACATGGCTAAGGAAATTATCAGAAAACAAAACCTGTGATTGATATTCCGCAAGACTTCATCCTTCATTCACCAACTGTTCCATTTCCTGATATTGAGTTGGCGTTAGAAGAGCCCAATGGCTTAATCGCCATTGGCGGTGATTTATCAACCGAACGCTTATTAGATGCTTATCAACAAGGTATTTTTCCTTGGTATAGTGAAGGTGAGCCCGTGCTTTGGTATAGCCCAAACCCTAGAATGGTGATCACCAAAGAAACGCTGCATGTTTCAAAAAGTTTAGACAAGGTACTTCGTAGTAATCGTTTCGAAGTTCGTACAAATACAAATTTTGAGCAAGTAATCCATCAGTGCAAAGATATCAAGCGTAAAGATCAAGACAGCACTTGGATTGATAATGACATGGTACAAGCCTATATTCAATTGCATCATCAAGGTCATGCGCATTCTATTGAAGTATATGAGGGTAATCAATTGGCAGGTGGCTTGTATGGCGTGGCAATTGGCAAAGTGTTTTTTGGTGAGTCGATGTTCTCTTGTGCAAGTAACGCCTCGAAAGTAGCTTTAGTACATCTGTTAAAAAATACTGATTATCAACTGATTGATTGTCAAGTAGAAAATCCTCATTTAAAAAGCTTGGGCGCCTTTAATATAGAGCGATCTGCGTTCGTGCAACAGCTACGGGATTTGGGGTAAAATAAAGGCTTATCTTTTATACAATTGTGGTGACAACATGAATACAACCCTTAAATTAGCAGCATTAATTTTAGTCATTATCGGCTTATCTTCTTGTGGAAAAATGGGTGAATTAGAGCCAGTCAAGGCTGAGGCAGTTGCTATGAAAATCAGCACAATAACTCAAGTCGATATCGCCTAAGTTTAAAAATATCCATTTTTTACGACCTTGAGCTTTTCTTACAAAAATCAAAAATTACAAGCTGAATCTGTTGCGATAACAGATTTAATGGCGACTTACGGCTCACCACTCTATGTTTATTCTCAAACAGACATTGAGAATAACTGGCGTGAGTTCGACACAGCATTTGGTAGTCATCCACATTTGGTTTGTTACGCGGTTAAAGCTAATTCAAACTTAGCGGTACTCAACACATTGGCCAAAATTGGCGCGGGCTTTGATATCGTGTCTGAGGGAGAACTAGAGCGTGTATTAGCAGCTGGTGGGCAGGCAAATTGTTGTGTATTTTCAGGCGTGGCTAAAACAGCTCGTGAGATCAAACGTGCATTAGAAGTGGGCGTACGTTGTTTTAATGTTGAATCAGCTTCTGAATTAGACAGAATTGAATCAGTGGCACAATCGTTAAATACGCAAGCGCCAATCTCTATTCGCATTAATCCAAATGTTGATGCAAAGACACATCCTTATATCTCTACTGGCCTCAAAGAAAATAAATTTGGTGTCGATATTGATGATGCTATTAATTTATATCAACAAGCAAATAATTCTAAGTATTTGAGCGTGCAAGGTCTTGATTGCCATATTGGCTCACAACTCACTGAAGTGTCTCCTTTTTTAGATGCGTTAGACAAGGTGTTAGAACTGGTTGATCAACTCAACCAGCAAGGTATTTCAATTGCGCATTTAGATTTAGGTGGCGGTGTCGGCATTCGATATGACGATGAGAAAACCATCGATATTAAAGCTTACGTTGAAGCAATGATTGCCAAAGTGGGTAATATTGAGATAATTTTAGAGCCTGGAAGATCAATTGTGGGAAATGCAGGTGTGTTTATCACTAAAGTTGAATTTTTAAAGCAAAATTCTGAGCATTCATTTGCCATCATTGATGGTGCAATGAATGATCTTTTACGCCCTAGTTTTTATAATGCCTATCATCAAGTTTTACCTGTTGATGAAAATGCTAGTGGCATTCAGGCTAGCTGGGATTTAGTTGGGCCGATTTGTGAAACCGGTGATTTTTTAGCCAAAGGCAGAGAGTTAAGTTTGTCACAGGGTGATTATTTAGCGCTTATGTCGGCTGGCGCTTATGGCTTCACCATGAGTTCGAATTACAATTCCCGTCCACGAGTGGCCGAGGTAATGGTGAGTGGCGAGCAACATCACTTGGTACGAGAGCGAGAAACCATCCAAGATTTATTTGAAAAAGAGAATATTATAAATGACTAAGTTAACAAACAATCAGAAGAAATTTTTAAGATCAATGGGCCACGCCCTAAAACCGGTGGTAATGGTAGGTCAACACGGTTTGAGCGAATCAGTTTTGGCTGAGCTTGAATCAACCATGAATAAGCATGAGTTGCTAAAGATTAAGGTTCGAGCAGACGGCAAAGACGAAAAACAACAAATGATTAACCAAATTGTAGAGGTGTCAAAATCACATCTTATTCAAGTAATTGGCAATATAATGGTGATTTACCGTGCCTTTGATGAAGATCCGCAGATTATCTTACCGAGAAAGTAATGAAGATTGCCATAAGTGCAGCTGAAACTTCAGGTGACTTAATTGGCTCTAAATTGGTTCAAGCGTTAAAAGTGCAAAACACCGATCACCAGATAGAAGGCTTGGCAGGTGAAAAAATGATCGCTGCTGGCTGTACACAACGCTGGGATCAAAACCTAGTTAATGTCATGGGTTTTAGTGAAGTTTTAAAAAAACTGCCTTCTTTATTGCGATTACGTAAAACCATTGTTGATTATTATTCAACTAATAAGCCTGATGTTTTTATTGGTGTGGATGCCCCTGATTTTAATTTTGTCATTGAGAAAAAATTAAAAAAACAAGGTGTGAAAACAGTGCATTACATTTCGCCATCTGTGTGGGCATGGCGTCAAAGCCGTATCAAAAAAATCAAGCAATCAACTGATTTGGTATTGTGTGTCTTTCCATTTGAAGTGGATTTTTATCAAAAAAATCAACAAAAAGCATTATTTGTTGGTCATCCATTAGCCCAAAGCTTAACCCCAAGACAAAACCATATAGCGGGTAAAAATATCGTTTTAATGCCTGGGTCTCGTGAGGGTGAAGTCAAACGATTATTGCCAGAAATGTTATCAGCAGTCCGATTAATGACGGGTCAAGATCATGAGTTAAACTTTCACTTGGTATTGGCCAATGGAAGCTTGCAGGAATGGGCAGAGCAACAAATTCAAAAATTAAACCTAAGTATATCAGTGGGTGACGCACATCAGCGCATTGAGCAAGCAGACTTGGTGTTGGTAGCATCAGGCACGGCCACCTTGGAAGTAGCATTGATTGGCGTGCCGATGGTGGTAGTTTATAAACTATCGGCCATCAGTTATTTTATTGCTTCACGATTGGTTAAGAGTCCGTACGTTTCATTGCCAAATGTGATTGCCAACCAGGCCTTAGTGCCAGAGCTGATTCAAAAAGATGCGAGTGGTGAAAATATTGCCCAACATGCAATCGAGATATTGAATAGAGACAATCAATCTTTGGTTAAAGAATTTAGTGCTATTCATGCACAGCTTAAACACGACGATGATGACCAAGCAGTAAAAGCGATTATGGATCTGGTTGGCGATTCACAGCAATCCTCTGAGAGGGTTCATGAGTGAAGATAGTTTGAAGGCTGTACAACAGGCACTGAAAGAAGATATTGGTTCAGGTGATGTCTCAGCCAGTTTGTTGCCTAATGCTCAAGTTGAAGCGAATATTATCGCTAGAGAGTCGGCGGTTATCTGCGGTATTGACTACGCACAACATGCATTTTCACTGGTTGATGATTCAATTCAAATCAACTGGATGGTTGCTGACGGTGACCAAGTTGTTGAAAATCAAACCTTATGCACGCTGAATGGCTTCGCCAGTTCTATCGTGTCGGCAGAACGAGTGGCATTGAATTTTTTACAAATGCTGAGCGCAACAGCAACACAAACGCATATTTTGGTGTCGAAAATCGCACACACTAATACACAGTTGTTAGACACCAGAAAAACCATTCCCGGATTACGTTTGGCGCAAAAACAGGCAGTCAAATGCGGTGGCGGCGTTAATCATCGGTTAGGTTTGTATGACTGCGTTATGCTCAAAGAAAATCATATTATTGCCGCTGGATCAATCAAACAAGCGGTTCAATCAGCGACTGAAAAATACCCTAATTTACCACTTATTGTTGAAGTTGAAAGCTTAGGTCAATTACAACAAACATTGTTGCTTGGTGGCATTACTCGAGCGTTGTGCGATAATTTCTCGATAGATGATTTGGCCAAGGCAGTTGTATTAGCAAAAGACAAGCTACCACTAGAGGCTTCTGGCAATATTGATGCCGATAATATTGTGGCAACAGCCAATACCGGTGTGGATTATATTTCGATTGGCGGTATGACCAAAAACATCCAAGCCATTGATTTATCGCTAAGGTTTTCCTGAGGCAAAAAATACGGGTGACAATAAGTCGTCTTTGGTGTTGTATTTAAGCACTTCTCCATTTTTATCAATCACAGAGCCACCTGCATTTTGTAAGATGCAAACCCCAGCTGCCGTGTCCCATTCTGAACAAGGGCCAAATCTTGGGTAGTAATCATAACGACCTTGTGCAATTTGGCAGAATTTGAGCGCACTGCCCAAGCGGCTAATTTCATAATCAGCTTGCTGACTAAGGTGGCTTGTTAGTTGTTCATTGTGAAATGAATGATGGCCAATTACCACTTGGAGCGGGCTTGATGGTGCATGAGTTTTTAAAGTAACTTCAACATCGTTTTGACGCTTAAAAGCTTGTCCATCGAGTGTGTAATAATGAATCTGATCTAATGGCGCATAAATCATGCCAAATACAGGCGTATTGTCTTTGATATAAGCAACACAAATGCAAAATTCACCCGTGTGTTCTAGAAAATCCCGTGTGCCATCGAGTGGATCAATCAGCCAGTATTCTGACCATGTTGAGCGCTCGTCAAATGAGATTTCATCAGACTCTTCTGAGAGGATAGGTGTGCCAGGCGTGAGTTCCTCTAAGCCCTCAACAATGAGCTGATGAGCGGTTTGATCAACAACAGTAAGAGGTGTTTGATCAGATTTCACTTTAACATCCATGTCACTTTTATAAAAAGACATGATTACTTCACCAACTTCGGTTGTTAGTGTGGTTAATGGAGTTATTAGTGAATCAAACATATAAAACTATCATACCGTTTTTCTTTCTGAAAGACGAATTACAAGTATTTTTCTTTTCCTCCCAGAGGGTTGCTGTATATCTCCAGCATGAGACAGGTTTGTAAATTACAAGTGTTTTCCTTTTCTAGTAGGCGGGCGTAGGAATGAGAGAAGGAGTATAGGTGTAACTATATGACTGAACGAAAGACAAGCACAACAACCTAGAAAAGGAAAAAGCGCAGTAATTTTAATGTGGTGGGCCTACTTGGACTTGAACCAAGGACCAATCGATTATGAGTCGATTGCTCTAACCAGCTGAGCTATAGGCCCGTAAGGGTTTTATTCCAAGAAGCTTTGTAGTTTGTGCGCACGAGAAGGGTGTCTTAGTTTGCGCAAAGCTTTGGCTTCGATTTGACGAATACGTTCACGGGTTACATCAAACTGACGGCCAACTTCTTCAAGTGTGTGGTCGGTATTCATATCAATACCAAAACGCATTTTTAAAACTTTCGCTTCTCGAGGTGAAAGGTTTGCTAATAGTTCACCTGTCGTTTCCTTTAAGCTTTCTCTGGTTGTAATTTCCACCGGAGAGGATAAGTTGGTGTCTTCAATAAAATCACCAATATTTGAATCTTCATCATCACCTACTGGTGTTTCCATGGATAAAGGCTCTTTGGCGATTTTTAAAATCTTAATGATTTTGTATTCTGGTAATTCCATTTCTACTGCTAACTCTTCAGGTGTGGCTTCACGGCCAAATTTTTGTAAGAGTTGGCGACGAACACGGTTGAGCTTGTTGATGGTTTCGATCATGTGTACTGGAATACGGATAGTGCGCGCTTGGTCAGCAATTGAACGAGTAATAGCCTGACGAATCCACCAGGTTGCATAAGTTGAAAATTTATAACCACGACGATATTCAAACTTATCAACTGCTTTCATTAAACCTACATTACCTTCTTGGATCAAGTCTAAGAATTGCAAACCACGGTTAGCGTATTTTTTAGCAATGGAGATAACCAAACGCAGGTTTGCCTCAATCATTTGAGATTTTGCCTTCTTGGCGCGACGATCACCACGACGATATAATTTGTTTAATGCTTTAAGCTCTGGCACTGTGAGTTGCATCTCTTTTTCATATTCAAGAAGATTTTTTTGTGCATAGTAAATTTCATCTTTACTGATTTTTAATGCAGCGGCTACTTTTTTATCTAATTTAGCGCCTTTTAACCAATCAAAATTGGTTTCATTGTCGGTGAATAATTTAAAGAATTGCTCTCTTTCCATGCCGGCATAAAGACAAGCATTTTGGATAGTTTTTTCTTGTTTTTTCATCATGGCAACACGGTCGCAAATAACCTCCATCATCGTGCTTACTAATTTTGGCGCAAGACGCAAATCAGATAAACCATTTGATAATTGCTCACGGGCAGCAACCGTCTTTTTGTGACGGAAGCCGTGTTTTTCATTAATAGCTTGGTAGTTTCCAGAACATTTTAGAATGGTGTCAAAGCGAGTATTCACTCTGTCCTCATCTGGACCCGTGTATTCCATTTCTTCCATGTCTTCGTATTCTTCGTCATCATCAAACTCACCGGCATCAAAAGCGGCTTTTTTTGCTAAAAAATCTTCAGCATCACCTTGGTAACCAATGATCACATCAGTCATCTTACATTTTCCTTCTTCAAGACGTGTGTGTGCTTTAAAGAAGAAGTCCGTGATAGATGGGTAAAGCGTAATGGCTTTCATGATTTCAAAAACACCTGCTTCAATTTCTTTGGCGATGCGAACTTCATCTGACTGCTCTAATAAGTCGACCACGCCCATTTCACGCATGTACATTCTGACAGGATCTGTGGTTCTACCAAATTCTGAATCAAGCGCCGCTAGTGCTGCAATAGCAGCTTCAGCAGAAGTAGATTGCGCTTTAGCGCCTGACTCTACAACCAAGGTATCAGCATCAGGGACAGTTTCAGATACAACAATATCTAATTCTTCCAAAATAGTAACGATTGGCTCGATTTGTTCTTGTGTGAGCAAATCCTTTGGTAACAGATCATTTAGTTCGGCGTAGGTCAAGTAACCCTTATCCTTGCCAATCATGATAAGTTTTTGTAGTGCTTGTTTGTGTTCTTTAGTTGTAGATTTCATAAATCGATGTTCTTGAGTTGAATAGGTGACTGACCAAAGGAAGGATTATACATAAAATTTTTACTCAAAAATCATAGCCTTGAGTCCTTTTAGGCTAGTTATTGAGTATCGGTAAAGATAGTGCTAATAGATTCTTCACCACTGATGCGTTTAATCACCTCTGCCAAGGTTGGTGCAATAGACAGTTGTCGTATTTTGCTGCAGTTAGCCGCATCTTTAGATAAAGGAATGGTATTGGTGGTGACCAATTCATCGAGTTCAGAATTGTTAATGGTGTCAATGGCGTTGCCAGAAAGTACGGCGTGGGTTGCGTAAGCCACCACATTTTTTGCACCTTTCTCTTTTAAGATACCAGCTGCTTGGCATAAAGTGCCAGCCGTATCAACCATGTCATCAATAATAATACAAGTGCGGCCTTCCACATCGCCAATCACATTCATGACTTTTACCATGTTAGGCGCGGGACGGCGTTTATCAATAATCACAAGATCCGCATCGTTGATACGTTTTGCAGCAGCACGTGCACGCACTACACCACCTACGTCAGGCGAGACAACCACAACATCGTCATAACCCTTAGACAAAATATCGCCAATCATGACAGGTTGTGCGTAAATATTGTCAATCGGAATATTGAAAAATCCTTGAATTTGGTCTGCGTGTAAATCGACTGTTAAGATACGATCTACACCAGAAGCTTCCACCATTTTAGCGGCTAATTTTGCGGTAATGGGTACACGGGTTAAACGCGAGCGACGGTCTTGTCTTGAATAACCAAAGTAAGGCACAACCGCCGTAATACGAGCCGCTGATGAGCGTTTAAGTGCATCAACGATGACTAAGAGTTCCATCAATGTCTCAGCAGGTGAAGGTCCGCAAGTTGGCTGGATAATAAACACATCACAACCACGTACGTTTTCTAAAATTTCAACTTGTGATTCACCGTCGCTGAATCGTCCAACTATGGCTTTACCTTGGGTAAGGTTAAGTTGAGAAATAATTTCGCCAGAAAGTAGTGGATTAGCGTTACCGCTAAAGATTTTAATTTTGTCGAGTGACATAGATATTAGTAATGACCATTAAAGTGCTTGAATTATACTACGATAGCAAAATAGATTTGTTAAATACTTTTTGTATCTTTATTTAGCCATTGTTGAAATTTGATTAAGTGCTCAAAGATCACTTCCTTGCTTTGTTCGGGTGCATAGAATGGCTATTAATTTTATGAGTATTTTTTATGCAAGTATTTTTTCTTTGAACAAGGAGAGTTCTCAAAAATTTGATTGAGCATAGATACTGCTATGTGATTGAAAAATTTTTAGGATTCGACGCCGTTCAAAGGAAAAAGACGAAGCAGAAAATGGCTGGGCTGGCAGGATTTGAACCTGCGCATGACGGGATCAAAACCCGTTGCCTTACCGCTTGGCGACAGCCCATTAAAGTGTTTAACCGTTAGGTTAAAGCTGGAGAGGTATTGAGCGCTTGCGCTACAAAGCCAGACCATTGTTTTGGTAGATTGTCGAGTGCTACCAAAGCATCTTTCTCATGTTTAAATTCCACAAACACACAGCTTCCTGTGCCGGTCATTCTTGGCTGGTATAGATAATTTTTAGCTGATTTTAAATGCACTAACGCTTCTAAAACTTCGCCTTCTAAATCTATGGCCGCCTCAAGACAATCATTATGTGGATTGATTAACTCTGAGAAGTCGGACATTTTCCCTATCTGTGAGGTCATTGTCAATGCTTTGTGAGAGAATATTTCTTTGGTCGAGATATGTTTGTTGATTGAGGCCACTAAAAAGTAGTGTTTTGGTAGCGTCATTGGCGTGAGTATTTCGCCCACACCTTCAGCCCAGGCGCTATGTCCAGCAATAAAAATAGGCACATCAGCACCGAGCGCTAAACCGATTGTTGAGAGTTGTTGATTTGAATATCCTATGCTCCATAGTTGATTAAGTGCAATGAGTGTGGTCGCAGCATTAGAGCTACCACCACCCAGCCCACCACCAGCAGGGATATTTTTAATCACAGAAATATCAGCACCAAGGTTTGTACCTGTTGCTGTTTGCAATGCTTTGGCTGCTTTGATAATCAGATCTTGATCTTCAGGCACGTTTTCATTGCCACTAGTGCGTGCTATCACACCATCTTGTCTAATGTTAAAACTTAATTCGTCGCAATAATCCAGTAATTGAAAAATACTTTGTAGGTTGTGGTAGCCGTCTTCGCGTTTAGAATTGATGTGCAAAAACAGGTTAATTTTCGCAGGTGAATTCCAAATGCTAGACATCAATAAAGACATCTCGATAATATTTTAACTGCTTAATAGAATCGTGAGTATCTGATAACGCCAAGTGTGCAGATTTTCCTTCTCGTACCATTTTAACTTCGGGCTTCCAGCGCACGACTAACTCTGTAAGAGTGGTGACATCAATGTGTCGATAATGAAAGAATTGCTCTAGTGTGGGCATGTAGTTGTATAAAAAACGCCTATCTTGGCAAATGCTATTGCCACACATCGGCGAGACGCCTGGGTTGACATATTTTTGTAAAAAATCAAGGGTTTGGATTTCAGCTTGTTTGGTGGAAATCTCACTGTCTTTAACGCGTTGTACCAGTCCAGAGTTTCCATGATGTTCAGTATTCCATTCATCCATACCAGCCAGGATTGTACTGCTTTGATGAATAGCCAATGCCGGGCCTTCGGCCAATACGTTAAGGTCCTTGTCAGTCACAATGGTTGCGATTTCAATAATGACGTCTTTTTCTGGCAATAAGCCCGTCATTTCTAAATCGATCCAAATTAGGTTAGTGTCTTTATCCATTTTTAAGTTCCTTGAGTGTGTTTTAGCAGCCAGTCGATTCACGAACGAAGTCGTCTAATTTTTGGTGGGCAGAGCCACCATTTAAAATTTCAAGTGCCGTTTTGATGCCGGCTTGTAATGATTTTGCCATGCCAGAGACGTAGATGGCAGCACCTGAATTTAGTGCAATAATGTTTTTAGCAGCGCCGTCTTTACCATCGAGTGCTTGTTGGATAAGTACCAAAGAGCTATCTGCATCATCGGCTTTAATGTCATTCAAATCACCTAAAGGCAGGCCGAATTCTGCAGGGTTGATGGTGTAAGTGGTTACTGCACCGTCTTTTAATTCTGCAACATAGGTGTCATCTGCAATGGAGATTTCATCCAAGCCGTCTTTAGAATGCACCACCATGACATGTTTAGACCCAAGGCTTTTAAGTACATTGGCAATAGGCTCGACTAAATTTTTGTCATACACACCCATAATTTGATGCGGTGCTTTTGCTGGGTTGGTGAGCGGGCCCAGTACATTAAAAATAGTGCGTACTGCCAAATCTTTACGTGCGCCGATTGCATGCTTCATGGCTGAATGGTGTGCCGGTGCAAACATAAAGCCAACGCCAATTTTTTCAACACACTTGCTGATCTTTTCAGGGCTCATGTTGAGGTTTACGCCTGCTGCTTCTAAAACATCGGCACTACCTGATTTAGAAGAAATAGAGCGGTTACCATGTTTAGCAACTTGGCCACCCGCTGCCGCAACAACAAAAGCACAGGCGGTTGAGATATTAAACAGACCTAAGCCATCACCACCGGTACCACAAGTGTCGACCAAATATTTTGGGTGGTAGATTTGCACACCGGTTGCTAATGAGCGCATCACTTTTGCTGCAGCGGTAATCTCAGCAACTGTTTCTCCCTTCATGGATAAACCCACTAAAAAACCACCAATTTGCGCATCGGTGGTTTTACCGGTCATGATGTCACTCATCACGGCGTGCATTTCGTTTTCAGTTAGATCTTGTTTGTTGATTACTGCTTTAATTGCTTGCTGTATATTCATTTTTCTCTCATTAATGATTCTATATCGTCAATTTCTTTAACCAATGCGCCAGTTAATACTGTGTTTCCACTGTTAGTGATTAACACATCGTCTTCAATTCTGATGCCAATGTCCCAATAAATTGGGTTGATTTTATCATCCTTGCGAATATAAATGCCTGGTTCGACAGTGGTAACCATGCCTATTTCATATTGTCGATGTTGGTCGTTTTTTTGATAGGCGCCTACATCATGCACATCAAGCCCAAGATAGTGTCCTGTGCCATGCATATAGAATTGTGATAGGTCACCATCAGCTTGTAAGATGCCTAAATCAACCAACCCTTGTTGAATGACATGAGTGGCAATTTGATGAGGTTTCACCACCACCACCCCTGGTTTGATACTTTCAATGGCAGCCAATTGAGCATCGAGTACAATCTGGTAGATTTGTCGTTGCGCTGCGCTAAACGTGCCGTTCACTGGAAAAGTACGGGTAATATCTGAGGCGTAGCCTTCAACCTCACAGCCAGCGTCAATCAATAATAAATCGCCGTCATTTAAAATTTTGTTGTTTTCAATATAGTGCAACACACAGGCGTTTTCACCGCCAGCGACAATCGGTGTGTAGGCATGCTCTGCATTATTTTTTCTAAATTCAGCATCAAACACACTTGCCACTTCGAATTCAAATAAATCAGCGCGTGTTTGCCGCATGGCCAATTGGTGTGCATTAACAGAAATATCGGCTGCTTTTTGCATGAGCTCGATTTCTCCATCACTCTTAATCAAACGCATTTCATGTACGTAAGATGCTAAAGATTGGTATTGAGTTTTTGGTAAGTATGCGATGATTTCATCGTCCAAAGTACAAGGCTTAAAATCATAATACAGCGTTGTTGCATCTGCAATTAATTTTGGTAATTGTGTTTTTAACTCATCAATAGAATAAGCTTTATCTGCCTTTAATGCTTGTGGTGCATCCGATACCCCTAGGCGTTTTCCATCCCAAATTTCACGTGCTGGATCTTTATCTCGCAAGAAAATAGTGTAAGTGTCTTTCGAAAAAACCGCGACTGCTTGTGGCTCGGTAAAACCAGTCAAATACCAAAAATCACTGTGTGGGCGAAAAGGATAATGCACATCGCCATTACGCAGTTGTTCTGGGTTGGTACTGATAATAACCAAGGCGCCCTCATCGAGCTGGCTTAGTAGTTCTTTTCTTCTGTTTTGATGTATCATTTTTGTAAACTATTTGTAGCGCATAAAGATACCATGAAACATGTTCGTTTGTACCAAAATACCCTTTTGAATATTGGCGAAGAATTAACGCTAGATGACTACGCCTCTCATCACTTGATCAAGGTGTTGCGTTTTCCACAGGGGCAAAATGTGACTTTATTTAATGGCGATGGATTTAATTACACCGCCAAGGTGCTTCAGGTCAAAAAGTCTTGTGTGGTTGAGCTATTAAATAAAGAAGAAAATCCGTCTGAATCAAAGCTTAATCTTACTTTGGCACAAGGGGTGGCTAAAGGCGAAAAAATGGATTTCTTAATACAGAAGGCGGTCGAACTTGGTGTGAATAAAATCATCCCTATTCTGAGCGAACGTTGTGTGGTTAAGCTCAGTGGAGATAAGCTGGTGAAGCGCACGAAGCATTGGCAAAAAATTGTCATCAGTGCTTGCGAGCAATCAGGCCGTTCAGTTATTCCAGAGATGGTTAGTCCGATTGGTTTGGATGAATTTTTACAACAACCCAGTGTTAACGGTTTTGTTCTACATCATCGATCAGAACAAACACTATTGGATATGGCGGTAGCGAATAAAGCCACGATTTTAATTGGCCCAGAAGGTGGTTTGAGTGGGGCGGAAATTGTCCAAGCTACTCAAGCAGGCTATCAGTCGTTGTTATTAGGTTCACGCGTACTCAGAACAGAGACAGCATCTTTGGCAGCCATTGCAAACATGCAACTATTATGGGGTAGTTAGGAGTTTTAGAGCGTCTTGAATTGGGCTAAGTACATTATCTAGTTTTTTACGAATGGCTGATCCTGCCAAACTGTGAGCAGAAATCGTACTCACAGCTAATCGCTCACTAACACCAGCCAGTAGTAATCTGGCCTTAATTTTTTCATCGTCTAAGCCTAGTTTTTCTAGCACCGATTGTGCTTGATTTTGCAAACCTTCAATTTGATCTAAAGGTTGAATCATTGGGTGTGATAAGCAACTACCCAACACCTCTAGTGTGCGGTATAAAACATGTTCTTGATTGATCTTTTTTAAGATGTGCGCAATGGTCGTCAGCATGATCTGCCCTTGTTCACTACTAACACATTCTAGCTCTTTAATGCTTTTATCTAACGCGATTGTGCCGCTATTATTCGGTAAGTTGTCTTTCATTCGCTCAATAAAACCGACTAAAAATGCAGTTTTTCTTTGCCCTTGTTTCCACAATCTGTCTTTGGCTTCTTGGCTAATTAGATCGCCTTGTAATAATAAATTTGTGGTATCAATCAGTTGTGTAGTGTCGTCTGTAAAAGGCAAAAATTCTAATAAATAATTGGCGATTTCCTTACCAACTGGGTGTGCAACTACAAAATCTCGTGTGAGTAAAAATCGCCCAATTTCTGCTTGCTGATCGGTGTTGGTGGCGCACCACCAGACCAAATCTAACACTTCGTCGTTTAGATTTTGAGAGTTAGCAACAGCGACCACTGCCTCAATATTGCCAATTTTTAATAACGATCCTAAATTGTTTGAACTCACTTGACCCATTCGCGACCAACGCTTTAAGTACGATGGATAGCCACCCATACTGCCCAGCACTTGGTTGACTAACAGTTTTTGTACGGCCTGAATATATTTACCACTATCGATATCTGGGTTAAGCGTAATGGTCTGTTCTTTCTTATCTGCTGTAAGGCCAACGACCACTAGCTTGTAAACATCAACTCGAATCGCCACGCAAGTTGAAATCAGAACATTGAGTCTAAGCGTGTCTTCAGGTGTTAGCATTGAGGTAGCGGTTAAGTTGTGAGAGCGACTGAGAATCTATAGCGTCTTTAAAAACCACAACCGACTCTTTTCCGGCCTCAATTATCACCAAAAATCGAGATTGATATGCTGGATAAAACCAAGGGTATTGCTCAGTAGACTGATTGTTTTTTTCTATTGTAATCTGCTTTTTATTTAGTGCAATTTTGGTAATTGAATCAGGCTGTGTGAGTAATACATTTTTGGGTAAGAAGTTAGCCAGCCATATGGATAAGACAAAGCTAACGCCTAAACTTAGCCAAATATTATAAAAGTAATGCCAAACACTGAAAAGGCTTAATAAATAAACACCAACGCTGATTGCTAAATAGTTTTTCGAAGTTCTTATTTTGACAACCAGTCCATCAGATTCGTTAGTCATCATCGCCTAATTCAGTACCCATTTCTCTAGCACGGTCAAACGCAGCTCGCATTGCATGCGACACCAGCATTTCAAAATTTTGATCTTGGAATGATTCAATTGCTGCTTGTGTGGTACCATTTGGTGAGGTGACTTTGGCACGTAGTTCGCGCGCAGAATTTTCACTATTGCTGGCCATCATGCTAGCACCAAGAGCGGTTTGAATACTCAGTTGTTCGGCAGTCTTTTCGTCCAATCCTAGGGCAACGCCTGATTTAGTCATTGATTCAATCATTAAAAAGAAATAAGCAGGGCCACTACCTGAGAGTGCAGTGACGACATCTAGCATTTTTTCATCTTCTACCCATAAGCACTCGCTTACTGCACCGAGTATTTGCTCGGATAATGCTTTTTGCTCATCGCTCACAGTTTCGTTAGCCATCATCCCTGTTGCACCTTTACCTAATAAAGCGGGTGTATTTGGCATAGTGCGTACAATGGCTGTATCACCACCTAGCCAGCGATTAATA
>DNJI01000041.1 GCA_003489145.1 Gammaproteobacteria bacterium
GGCACGCTCGGTAATAGCCGCAACTTGTGGCTTAAGATTGGCAAAATCGGCAATCTCATCAATACACTCAATATTAATTAAGGTCGAGTCCATGTCACTCACAAATAATTTTATTTGTGAAAAATCAAGTGTGGGTAGATAATTAAAATCAGTTGAATGGGTTTGCCTTAATACATCAAGATCAATTTGTTGATCCGTATAGAGACGAATATGTGAAGCGTAATGCTTAACTTTACAGTGATAGATGTCTGCTATTTGCGTAGCAATCTGTGTATCAGTACTGTGTTGAATGATTGTTTTCATAACCTAAATAGGATTATGGTGCGGAAGGAGAGACTCGAACTCTCACGTCTTGCGACACTGGAACCTAAATCCAGCGTGTCTACCAATTCCACCACTCCCGCATTTACTCATTACCCCTTGGGAGCAAAGATTTGAAATTATACCTAATTAATGTTACAGTGATAACTTTCAAAAACTAAGAGAGGAGAAAATATGACAATTAACAACGCTGTTTCAGCAATGGGTGGCATCATTGTGATGATTTCATTACTATTGGGGTCCGAAGTAATTACTTCAGCTTTTTTTCAAAATGCTAATTGGCTATGGTTAACCGGCTTTGTGGGCTTTAATTTATTTCAATCAGCCTTCACAGGATTTTGCCCAGCAGCAATGATCTTTAAAGCAATAGGATTAAAAAATTAGTCGTTATCTGCGTCAAACCAGTTAAGCTTCTCTCTAAGCTTAACCACTTCACCGATAATAATTAACGTTGGCGCATGAATGGTTGTATTCTCAACTAAATTGGGCAACTCTGCTAGTGTTGTCACATAAACTTGATGATCTGGTGTGGTGCCTTTTTCAACCAATGCGACTGGCATATCGCCACGCATACCGTGTGAAATCAACTGCTCTGATAAATGTCTAGCACCTACCAATGCCATATAAAAAACAATGGTTTGCTGCTCTACTGCCAACTCATCCCAAGGTAAATTCATACTGCCATCTTTGAGATGTCCAGTAACAAAACGACAAGATTGTGAATAGTCTCGGTGTGTGAGTGGAATACCTGAATAAGCTGAACAACCAGAGGCTGCAGTAATGCCGGGCACCACCTGGAACGGAATATTATTCTCAGCTAGCGTTTCAATCTCTTCGCCACCTCGGCCAAAAATAAATGGATCGCCACCTTTAAGACGACAAACGCGTCGACCTTGTTTGGCTAAATCGACCAATAGTTGATTGATATCGCCCTGTGGTACTGCATGATTATCACGCTCTTTACCCACATAAATTAGCTCCGCATCGCGTCGTACAAGCTCCATCACCCCATCGGAAACTAATCGGTCATACAAAATAACATCGGCTTGTTGCATCAAGCGTAGCGCTTTAAAGGTGAGTAAATCAGGGTCACCCGGGCCACCACCAACTAGATACACTTCGCCTATACCACTGTCAGTACTACCATCAAGTTGTGCTTGTAAATCTGCTTTGGCTTCATCGACCTTACCGGAAAAAACCTTTTCAGCAACAATACCTGAGAAAGTCTTTTCCCAGAAATAACGTCGATCCTCAATATTGTTGAATTTTGCTTTAACCTGATCTCTAAAATTACCCGCAAGCTCTGCCAACTTTCCGTATGCGTGTGGAATGGTGCTTTCAAGTTTTGCACGAATCAAACGCGCTAAGACGGGTGCTTTTCCTGCGGATGAAATCGCAATCACGATTGGTGAACGATCAACAATTGATGGCATCACAAATGAACACAAGTCTGGTGAATCCACCACATTGACCGGGATGTTAGCTGTTTTGGCCAATGCTGAAACTTGTGCATTTAAATCTGAATCATCAGTTGCCGATACAATTAATACTTGAGCGTTAATATCTGTTGCTTCAAATGCTTTTTCAATGCGGATAATTTTGTTATCTTTAACCAGTTTCTCAATACCATTACAGCATTCTTTTGATACGCACGTTACTGCTGCATTTGCTTTTAATAATAGATTAATTTTACGCAGGGCAATATCACCACCACCAACCACTAAGCAAGGCTGTTGTGTAATATCAATAAAAATAGGCAGGTAATTCATAGGCTATTTAGCGCTAAAATAAAAGTTACTATTATAATGTCTAAGCAACAACTAAAGTATTGTTATGAATATTGACCATTACACCTGTCCTTTTTCGCATTTAATTTTAAGTGGACGATGTGGGTGTCAATACGGTGCTAAAGATTGCATTGCTGAAAAAGAATTTGGTACTTGTTTGCACGAAGATTCTTCTGCAGAGTGTCAATCTTTATATCACCATCTTCGAGACAATAGTGATTTTGTCCTAAAATCACATCACCAGTCTAGCCTATCAGTGGGGCAGCAATCTAAAATAAAAATGGGTGGCTTGCTTGCTTTACAAGAAATACTCAGTCATTCGAACGCTAAAGGAATTAGTAACATCATTGAGTTGGTTACATTAACCAAACAAACCTACGGCAGTTTCAAAAAGATTCCTTTCTCCCAACTGATGCCAAAAATCTCTAAATTTAAATTTAGAGACCGATCATAAAAATAAGCTAAATATCCAATACTTGCTTAATAAGCGGAATGGTGATGTTGTTTTTTTGTTGCAAGGAAGCTTCATCCAACTGGTCAATAGCGCTTAATAGGTCGGTCAAATCTCGTGAATAATACTTAAATAAATAATCATAAATTTTACGATCGATCTTTAGGTTGCGTTCATTCATCTGCTGCTGAATAATATCTTTTTTACTCTTATCGTCTGGGCTTTCAAGGCAAAAAATAGTCGCTAAAGACAGTCGCGTTTTCAGATCTTTTAGCAAGGTTAATTCACTAGGTAGTACAGGCCCACTTACAATCAGCTTAACCGATGTATGAGCAGCGCGATTGTAAAGATCAAATAATTCTTGCTGTTGATTCTCATCTAAACGATTAACGTTATCAATACAAATCCAATCATTATCTTCTAATCCATTAAGAATGCCATCAGGCATCTCTTGTGCAAAATCTAAATACACAACCCTTGGTGACCGTTCTAATGCTTCAAAAGCACAACCTTGCAATAGATGGGTTTTTCCACTCGACTTGCCCCCATAGACATAAACAACTGAAGCAGAAAATTGGCCAAAAAGATTGGCCAAAAATTCGATAATTTGTTGATTTTTATCACCACTAAAATTACGCCAAAGCATTTTAGTGTTCAGCGCAAGAGGCAGGCCCAATTGGTTCATTATCGACGCTCTTGCAAAATAACTTGTTTAATCCAAATCCACATATAATCTGCACCACTAAGAACAGTTGAAGTGGCCACAACAATAAAAAACATGTTTGTCCATTGCAACGAAACCGGGTAGATTTGCGTAACAACCAAAAACAGCACTAAGGTAATTTGTAATGCTGTATTAAACTTAGACAAATTTGACGGCGTTAGCAACTCATCCTGAGAATCATCCGTGCCTAAAAAATACCCTACCGTGCCAGCCACAATCATCACATCACGCAGAAAAACCAATATTAACAACCACAACGGCAACAAACCAATAACAAATAGCGTAATAAAACTACCCGCTAATAATAACTTATCTGCCATTGGGTCCAAGATAGAGCCTAGTCGACTTTGACAAGAAAAACGCTTGGCAATCCACCCATCTAATGCGTCTGTCACACCCGCAATAAAAAACAAGGCAATAGCCAAAGAATAATTATGATTTAATAAAGTCATTACAACGGGCACTGTTAAAATAATGCGTAAAATTGACAGTGCATTTGGCAAAGAAGAGAAACTGAAATTCATTTTTTGCTAGAAGAAAATATTTAAATATTGATTATACGGAAAAAACCAAGATGTCATCATTGACTTACCAAGACTCAGGCGTTGATATTACCAAAGGTAATGAACTTATCGAACACATTAAGCCGATTGCAAAATCGACTGCAAGGGAAGGTGTATTAGCCGGACTGGGTGGTTTTGGCGCTATGTTCGAACTACCAATCAACAAATATAAAAATCCAGTTTTAATCTCTGGTACCGATGGCGTTGGCACTAAGCTTAAAGTAGCTGAAATGCTTAACAAGCACGATACCATTGGTATTGATTTGGTGGCCATGTGTGTTAACGACTTAATTGTACAAGGTGCGGAGCCTTTATTCTTCTTAGATTACTACGCTACGGGAAAACTCAACACTGAAATTGCAATATCGGTAATTTCTGGCATTGGTGAAGGTTGTAAGCAATCAGGTTGTGCACTCATTGGTGGCGAAACTGCCGAAATGCCAGGTATGTATCAAGGTGAAGATTATGATCTCGCAGGCTTTTGTGTCGGTATTGCTGATAAAGACAAAATTATTGATGGCTCTAAAGTGGCAAATGGTGATCACATTATTGCATTAGGCTCTTCAGGCCCGCACTCTAATGGTTACTCACTTATTCGCAAGGTATTAGAACAATCAACACCGACTGAGGCGCAATTAAATGCCTTGATTGAACCCACTCGAATTTATGTTAAGTCAGTACTTTCACTGATTGAAAAATTTCCGGTTCATGCGATTTCACATATTACTGGTGGTGGTTTATTAGAAAACATTCCGCGTGTTTTACCCGCTGATTTGGCCGCAAAATTAGATGCCAACTCTTGGGAATTACCTGAGATTTTTCAATTTCTACAAGACAATGGCAACATCGACATAATGGAAATGTACCGTGTCTTTAACTGCGGTGTTGGTATGATAATTGTAGTGCCTGCTGAACAAAGCGAACAAGCCATAGCGCATTTAAATGAATTGGGTGAAACCACCTGGTTGATTGGCGACATCACCCAAAACGACGGCAACCAAGTCATTATTTAAACCTATGAGAGGCGTTGTCTTAATTTCTGGCAGTGGTTCTAATCTTCAAGCTATTATTGATCAAGCTGATAATATTGATTTAAATATCAGTTGTGTTATTAGCAATAATGCCGATGCTTACGGGCTCACACGAGCAAATAATGCAGGCATCCCTTGTCATGTTATTGACCATACTCAATTTGATTCTAGAGAAGCTTTTGACCAAGTTGTTAGTGAAACCATTAACAGGTACAATCCTGATATTATCATCTTAGCAGGATTTATGCGCATTTTCACTGAAGCGTTCGTTCAACAATATTGTGGAAAAATGCTGAATATCCACCCCTCTCTATTGCCAAAATTTCAAGGTCTCAATACCCATCAGCGTGTCATTGATGCGAACGAAAAAGAGCATGGCGTCAGTATTCATTTTGTTACTGCTGAGCTTGATGGTGGCCCTGTTATTGCTCAAAGTCGCGTTGCTGTCTTACCTAGTGATGATGCTAGCTCTCTAGCTAAAAGAGTATTGATTGAGGAACACAAACTTTTTCCTAAAGTTATTCATTGGTTTACCCAAGGTAGGCTTGAGTTAAATAATGGAAAGGCTATCTTAGACGGGAAAGCACTGTGAAGCTCATTATTTCAATCCTGTTTTTCTACGTCAATACTGCCCTTGCTTTTGAGCCACACACAGCAAACTACCAGCTGTCAATCAATGGTGTTAAGATTGCTGAAGAAGTCAGAACACTGCATCAGTTAGGCGACCAATATTTTTATACCGCCAACGCCAAAACTTCAGGTCTGGCTGCTTTAATTAAAGATTACACCATTTCTGCAAGCTCCACTTTTTTAATCAACAAAGAAGGTGTGGGTAGTATTAATTATCAAATTCTGGAGCAAGAAGGAAAGCAAGTTAGTGAAAATTATGTCATTGATATTTATTCAGAAAGCGGCACTGTCATGTCTGGCCTAACCAAAACCCAGCCTAAAGTGATTACTTGGAAAGTAAAAAAAGGTAATGTTGTTGATCCACTCAGTTTATTTCTAGCACTATCATATGACCTTAAAGACAGGCCAAATCAATCCGAATTTAGCTATCAAGTAGCGGATGGGAAATCTGTCGAGCAACAGTATTATAAAAAAACTGAAAACCAAATCGTTAGCGTTGATAACCAAACCTTTAATGCCATCAAAGTAGAGCGCATTAACAGCGAAAACAACAACATGCAGGCTTACTTCTTATCTGAATATCGATACCTGCCAGTCATTATAAAAATGACCAAAGGCTCTAAGAAATATCGTTACGAAATAAAAGATTTTAAAGCCTCGGAAGTTCGAAGACTACAAGTAAGCTTTTAAAT
>DNJI01000063.1 GCA_003489145.1 Gammaproteobacteria bacterium
AAAGGGATGTGTGTGGTTGCTAATGCTACTCGCAAACCTTCGGTAGCCAGCATCATTACAGTTTTTTGGGTGTTGCTTAAATTAGCTAAATATTCTGTATGACCCGTAAAATCAAACCCTGATTGATTGATCACACCCTTGTGAACAGGGCCAGTGATCAAAGCATCACATTGCTTGTCAAGACAATGTTGTGTGGCAATATCAAGCGTATTTAAAACAAACTTAGCATTGTCAGGGTTTAGCACTCCAGCTTCAGTTTTGGTGTTTTCTTTGATCGGAAAAACACAAATCTCACCCGGGGTTGAAGTGCTATTTTTCTCTTTGATTTTAATGGATAAATTCAGTTTTTTTGCACGTGCTAATAGCAAATCTGGATCGGTAAAAACCAATAGATTTTTGCGACTTTTTTTCTGCGCATAAATAACAGCCAAATCAGGGCCAATGCCAGCAGGTTCTCCAGGGGTGAAAGCGATTGACATAGAAGTATAAAATTACCAATATTAAAAGGTTAGAATATAATCAATATTTTATATATTTTTTTAAACATAAAAATAAATAAAATTAGTTAAAAAACAATAACTTATAATAACTAAAAAAGTTATTTAAATTATTTATTAAAAATAATAAACACAGTGTATTTTAATCATATAAAATTCCGTTAAAAGTTTATTTTCTCACTTAATAAAAGGTTAACTATGAGCTCATCGATTACCCCTTTAGTCACCTCAGTTTTATTAGCATTCTCCCTTCCTTCTCAATCCCAAATTTATAATCAAAATTCCGATAGTTTCGAGTCAGTTTACAATATTCAAACTGTCAGTGGTATGTCACTCGATAAAAGAGCACTTTTGGGCGGTGTGGTTATTTCGTCTGCACAAGTGAGTTTATCTGCACAAGTTGCAGGTGATGTATTAACTGTGAGTGGTAAAGAAGGTGACATGTTTAAACAAGGCACAACACTAGTAACACTCGAACAAGAATCTATCCAAGCTCAAAGAGATTCTGCTTATGCAGAGATTTCGTCAGCTAATGAGGCGCTCAGAAATGCCGGCGTACAATATTCACAATCGATAGTATCGCCTAATTCAAACGGTATGTTTGGTGGTATTCCGGGCATGTTCTCAATGTTCACAGATCCAATGTTAAAAATGAGTGGACAAGGTAACCCGGAGTTTGATAAGTTTGCCAATAGAACCTCTCGTTACACAGGCTACCAACAAGCCAAAAACAAATTAAGACAAGCAGAACTTAACCTTAAACAAGTAGAAGAGCGCTTAAAAGACGCTAATGTTGTTGCACCTTTCGATGGTGTGATTGTAGTGAAGAATATTAACCAAGGTGATGTTGTACAACCAGGTCAAATATTGATCAAGTTTGCCAACATTAAAGACCTTCAAGTAGAAGTCAATGTGCCTTCTCGTTTGGTTGCCAGCTTAAAGCTGGATAAAAAATACCGTATTAAGCTAGACATTGCCAACATTGTGGTTGATGCAACTTTATCTCAAATTTACCCAATTGCTGATAACAACAAACACAGCGTTAAAGTGAAATTTGATTTACCAGCAGGCGCTCCAGTGTTGGCAGGCGCTTACGCTGAGGCTGAAATTTTTGAAACAGATTCAGGTGTGCTGACAGCCGTTATTCCAGAAGTAGCGATTATGTGGCGTTCTAGCTTGCCGAGTGTTTTTGTTATTAATCCAAAAACGAGCAAAACCGAGTTAAGGTTTGTGCGTTTAGGTGAGCAAGTTGGTAAAAGTAAAAAAAGTGTTTTATCGGGCTTAAAGATTGGTGAAAAGATTGTTGCCAATCCTAATATCTTAATGGTTTCAGGAATGGACATCTAAAACATTATGTCAGACAACATAAAAAATGACGAGGTTGATTTAGGTATAGCGGGCAAACTAACCAAAGCCTTCATAACCTCACCGCTTTCAATCATTCTATTCTTCGCCATGTTAGGCGCAGGTATTATTGGTTTAATCTCAACGCCAAGACAAGAAGATCCGCAAATCTCGGTACCAATGATCGACCTCTTTGTTGAGTATCCTGGCGCATCTTCTGACGAAGTTGCCAATATTGTGATTAAGCCATTAGAGCGCTTAATGTCGCATATTCTAGGTGTGAAGCATGTCTATTCAGTCAGTGATAAGGGTCAAGGCATTATCACAGTAGAATTTGATGTTGGCCAAGAAATGAATGCCTCTATTATCAAGGTGCGTGACAAAATGCTCGCCAACCTTGACTTTATGCCACCAGGCGTTAGAAGTCCTTTAATCAAACCTAAAGAAATTGACGATGTTCCTATTATTAACTTAACGCTTTGGTCTAAGTCACTTGATGATGGACAGCTACGTTCGTTAGGTTTAGAGCTACTGCAACAACTCGAAAAAATTAAAGACACTAATAATGGTTTTGTGGTTGGTGGTCGAAAAGAGATTTTCCATATTGATGCTTACCCTGGCCGTTTGGCTGGTTACGGGGTTTCAATTCAACAAATAGCAGGTACTGTTGGTTCGGCCAATGTTAGTGATCACACGGGTGATATCGAGCTCAACGGCTATAAGATGGAAGTCTATTCAGGTGACTTCTTTAAAAAGGTTGAAGACATTGAAAACTTAGTGGTTAGCGTTAAAGATGGTATGCCTATTTATGTACGTGATGTGGCTGATGTCTACTACGCACCAGAAGAAACAGACCACATGGTTAATTACTATACAGGTAAAGCCAATAAGACCAACATAAAAGCGACCGGTGAACAAGCAGTCACGATTGCAATTGCAAAGAAATTTGGCTCCAATGGTGTTGCAGTTGCAGAAAATATTTTAGCCAGAGTAGAGGAACTTAAGGGTCGACTGATTCCGGACAATGTTGAGGTTAGTGTTACCAGAAACTACGGTAAATCTGCTAAAGACAAAGTAAATGCACTACTTAAAAAACTCTTTATTGCCACAGGTGCAGTAACCTTATTAGTATGGTTTGCACTAGGATGGCGCCCTGCGGTTGTAGTAACACTGGTTATTCCAGTTGTATTATTAATGACTATCTTCGCAGCATGGATTTTAGGCATGACCATCGACCGAGTGAGTTTATTCGCACTAATTTTCTCGATTGGTATTTTGGTAGATGATGCCATTGTTGTGACTGAGAATATATACAGGCGCTGGCTAATAGATAATAAAATTACCATTGGAACAGCGATTGATGCAGTAAGAGAAGTAGGTAATCCAACCATTCTAGCAACCTTTACCGTGGTCGCAGCATTGGTACCAATGGCAGCTGTTAGTGGCATGATGGGGCCTTACATGGCGCCAATTCCAGTCTTAGGTTCAGTGGCTATGATGATATCGCTATTTGCAGCCTTTGTCTTTACACCGTACTTTATTATGAAGTTTGTGCCACCACTCGGTGTGTTGCACAAAATGCATGAAAAAGAAGAAAAAGAAAGCAAAATATTGTATGCGTTCTTCCATTCTACAATTTCAAAATTATTTCATATCAAGGCTTACGGTTGGGGCTTTTTAATTGCCTTGTTTATTGCCTTCTTTATGTCAATGTCAATGTTCTATACAACCACAGTGCCAGTAAAAATGCTGCCATTGGATAATAAATCAGAATTTGGTGTTGTCTTAGATATGGCAGATGGTACTGCGCTTGCAAATACTGCCTCAACGTTGCACAAAATGGCACAAGTATTACGCAACATCCCAGAAGTAGTCGCAATCCAATCTTACGCAGGTACAGCCAAACCTTTCGATTTTAACGGCTTGGTAAGGCACTATTATCTTAGACAAAATTCATCAGAAGGTGAGCTACAAATTCAGTTAGCTGAAAAATCTGATCGTGATCGTTCTAGCCATGAAATTGCCCTTGAAGCAAGACAGTTAATCAAGCAAATCGCTGCTGATGCGGGTGCTAATTATGCTGTAGTAGAGATGCCACCTGGTCCACCAGTGCTTCGCCCTGTGGTTGCAGAAGTTTATGGTCCGGATAAAGCAACTCGTCGTAAATTAGCTAATGACTTAACTGAAATGTTTAAAGAATCAGGCACAATGACTGATATCGATAATCTGATGCGCGATGAATACCCAGTAATCAATTTCCAAGTAGATACTGAAAAAGCTTCTCGTTTTGGTGTGAGTGTACAAACCATTAAAGAAACGTTGGCAATGGCCATGAGTAGCTTTAACGTCACCACAATTCGTCTTAAAAATGCGCTAGAACCTTCACGTGTTTGCTTAAAGGTGCCGCTATCTAAACGTTCACAATTATCGTATTTAACACAACTGCCTGTTCCTTCTCAGCAGGGCGGTATGATTCCAATTTCTGAGCTAGGTTCATTTGTTTATAAAAAACAAGATGATTTAATTTTCCATAAAGATTTAGCTGATGTTGAATACGTTCTGGGTGAGCCGATTGGCCGCTTAAGCGCGCCAATTTACGCTATGTTTGGTGTGGATGATTTACTACTTAGATACCAAACAGTGGACGGTAAAGAATTACAAGGTGAGTACTTAGGCCCTCCTGAAGATCAGACTGTACCAGGGTTTGAATGGGCTGGTGAGTGGACAGTGACATACGAAACTTTCCGCGACATGGGTACCGCATTTGGTGTGGCGCTGGTGGTTATTTACATGCTAGTGGTATGGCAATTTGGTAACTTTATTATCCCTGCGGTAATCATGGCACCAATCCCATTAACACTCTTAGGTGTTGTGCCAGGACATTGGTTGTTAGGTGCTGAATTTACAGCTACCTCAATGATTGGTTGGATTGCATTGGCCGGTATTATTGTACGAAACTCTATTCTTTTGGTGGACTTTACCGTGCAAGAATATGCCAAAGGTATGCCGTTCTTTGATGCTGTCATTAACTCTTGCGCATCACGTACAAGACCAATTTTGATTACTGCTTTTGCATTGGTAGGTGGCGCAAGCGTGATCTTAACGGACCCTATCTTCCAAGGTATGGCGATTTCATTATTATTCGGTGTGTTAATCTCAACCATGCTAACACTGATTGTAATCCCTCTAGGTACGCTATCAGCAGGCGAGGCTTCTTGTCGTAATATTGCAGTTAGTATGGGTTTATTGCCAGGTGATGCAGATGCTGACGCAAAATACAATGTGGAAAAACCAGAAAAGCCTAAAAAACCTAAATCTGAGAGATCAAGCAAAGATCCGAAAGAGTGGATTAAAGCGGCACTAGGTAAAAAGAAGAAGACTGATGACAATGCTGAAAAAGAAACTTCTGATGACAAGATAGACACAAATGGTCTGCTTAAAAAAGAAGACAAGAATGATGTCTAACATCTATTAATAAAACAAATAAAAATGGCTTCAATTTGAAGCCATTTTTTTTTGCATCATCAAAGGAAGACTGAATTACTTAACCAATAGATTCGCCCGCCGCTTGTAAATCAGCGTGATACGATGAACGTACCATTGGGCCACTAGCCACTTGAGAGAAGCCCATTTCAGTTGCAAGTTCTTTGTAGCGATCAAACTGCTCGGGAGTGATATATTCTTCAACTGCTAAATGATGCTTACTCGGTTGTAAATATTGACCTAATGTAAGCATATCAACATCATGCGCCCTAAGGTCGGCCAACACATCCAATACTTGGGATTCATTTTCACCTACGCCGAGCATCAAGCCTGATTTTGTTGTTACTTCAGGATGTTGTTGTTTAAACGCCTGTAATAATTTTAAAGAATACTCATAGCTTGCTCCTGGGCGCACTTGGGGGTACAAGCTTGGCACAGTTTCAAGATTATGATTAAACACATCTGGTGGGCAAGTCTTAAGCACTTCTAGGGCTTTTTCCACACGCCCTCTAAAATCAGGGGTGAGTATTTCAATTTTAACTTGGGGCGTGGTTTGTCTAATTTGATCAATACACTGTTTAAAGTGATTAGCGCCACCATCGCGTAGGTCGTCTCGATCCACCGAAGTAATCACCACGTATTTAAGCGCCATTTTTTCAATGGTTTCAGCTAAGTGTTGTGGCTCATCAGTATCAAGCGGTTTGGGCTTGCCGTGTGCCACATCACAAAATGGGCAACGACGCGTACAGATTTGCCCCATAATCATAAAGGTTGCGGTACCGTGATTAAAGCATTCGCCTAAATTAGGACATTGCGCCTCTTCACAAACGGTAAATAATTTTTGTGAACGCAAGGTTTTTTTAAGTTTATCGACTTTAGAACCGGCAGGGTGCTTAATACGAATCCAGCTTGGTTTTCTAAGTGGAACACGTGTTGCATCTGGTTTAATTTTTAGACGCGCTGTTTTTGATTCGCCTTTAAGGGCTTTAATTTCAATGTCTTGTAACATGATTGGCTAAAATTTGACTTAATTCATTTGCAATAGTATCTAGGTTGATATTATCCGTTAAATCACACAACTGTGTTACTTTCAATCCTTGATATCCACAAGGGTTTATTTGTGCAAAGGCAAACAACTCCATATCGACGTTTAAGCTTAGCCCGTGGTAAGTTCTGCCATTTTTCACTTTTAAGCCAAGAGCGGCAATTTTGGCGCCATCCACATACACACCTGGCGCACCATCTTTCAAATGTGATTCAATCCCATGATTTGTCAATAAATCCATAATAGAGGTCTCAATTAAAGACACCATCTTTTTCACCCCAATACCTAGGCGTTTTAGATCAATTAAGCAATAAACAATCAGTTGTCCTGGCCCATGGTAAGTAATTTGTCCGCCACGATCAGTACGAACAATAGGAATTTCGCTATTGGTTAGTACATGTTCATCTTTGCCAGAGATGCCTTGCGTGAATACACTTGGGTGTTCTACGACCCATAGCTCGTCTTCAGTATCAATATCACGCGCTTGGGTGAACGCTTTCATTGCATCCCAAGTTTGAATATAATCTTGCAGACCAAGATTGATGATTTTCATACTCAGTTACAAGATATAAGCAACCAAAGGGTCGTCTTGCAATTCTTGATTGATTGAATCAAGCTGTGCACGGCTAGTGGCTACAATTCTAACCGTGTAAGCAATATATTTTCCTTTTGAGCTTTTCTTACTGGTGATTTGGTTCGGATGTATTTTTCCAGCATGACGCTCAATAATACGGCACATGGTTACATTTAGATCGGCACAATCCTCACCCATGATTTTAATTGGGTAGTCGCAAGGGAAGTTAAACAACTCTTCAGAGCTTGGCTCGATAGTAGGCTTAGTCATATTGGGTAATTTTATCGTCTATTACGGTAGAATAGTATCACTTTTATATTTTTCAAGTTTTTATGCGCCCAGAACAAGTCAGTAAAATCCT
>DNJI01000049.1 GCA_003489145.1 Gammaproteobacteria bacterium
AGTGCTAAGTTATTTTGTTTTGCTGCCATTCATCAACTCTCACAACTAGAGACACTGCATTGTTTTGGTCAATATTATCAAGATGTACTCAATACGCCTGAGAGTGATTCTCACGGAAATATTCGTAATTTTATGACTTATGGCTGGGAAGGGTTAAAGTTTGAATCCCCTGTTTTAGATAGAAGATAATGCGCTAATAATGTGGCGGTCTATCGTTGGTTATCTGAGCGCCAGATTTTGAATTATCTTTAAGCTGATCTATTTTTTCTGACAAGTGTTTGATCATTTCTTCTAATTCGTCAATCTTCTGCATTTGACGAAAAACAACTTTATTAAGCTCTTCGATTGTGTGATCAAGAAAGGCAAATTTTTCTTCTAGCTCGATTAGTTTTTCACTCATGCTTTATCCTTGTTAAATTTACCACCATATTCGTAATAACTCAATCCGATTAGTACAAGAATGATACCGCTTAGTTGAGCGCTTGTTAGGGTTTCATTATTAAGGTTTGCACCTAGTAGTAATGCGAATATTGGCGTAATGAGTGGCACAATACCAACCACTCTTACACTGGTATGTCGAATTAAATAGTAGTACGACATAAAGCCAATCACTGAGCCGAATAGTGCTAAATAACCAATGGATAAAGCGGCTTTAAATGTCGTTGTTGGGATAACACCTTCGGTCAAAGCCCAGCTTAAAATAAACAATGGCACACTAACAATAAGTGCCCCAGTGGTTGTTTCTAGTGCAGAAATAGAAGCGTTAACTTGTTTAAGTTTAACCGAGATAAAGGATTGAAAAGCCATTGCGAAAGTAACGGCTAATAATCCTGCTATCATTTCAGTTGAAATACTTAATGTTTGCTTAAAGATAACAATCAATCCAACTAAGCCCAGTAATAATCCTGCTATTTTATGAAATTTAAAGAAGGACTCTTTGAGTAATAATAGAGCAAACACACCGGTAATAATTGGCGTAAGTCCAAATACAACCGAGATAATGCCAGAAGGAATACTCTGAGAAGAATAATAAACCAAACTCATGGTCACAAATATACCAAGCCCTGCATAGATGTAGTTACTGATGGCAATCTTACTGGTGTTTAATTTTTGTTGTTTTATCAGTAATAGTAGTAGGCAAATACCTAACCCAATCACCATTCTAGAGGCGACAGCGAAATTAAAATCTGAGCCTAATGTTGACCATTGAATCGCAAGTGGTGTGGTTGACCAAATGGCAACAACGGATAAAAAAACTAAGTAGATTGACATGTTAAGTAATTATAAAAAAGCCACCGTTAAGGTGGCTTTAATTAGAAAGATATCCAGATGTTTTATTTATCTAAAAGTACTTTACGAGACAGTTTGATACGACCTCTATCTAAGCCTATCACCTTAACATCAATTTCATCACCTTCTTTCAAGTGGTTTTCTACTTTCTCAACACGCTCGTGAGCGATTTCAGAAATATGTAGCAAGCCATCTTGGTTAGGCATGATGTTGACAAATGCGCCAAATTCAACAATTTTCATGACTGTACCTGCGTAGACTTTATCTACTTCAGGTGAAGCAGTAATTTCTTTAACCATTTGTACGGCTTTATCAAAAGCCTCTTGATTGCCGGCAAAAATATTAACTTCACCCGCATCGTTGACATCGACATTAGCACCCGAGGCTGAAATAATGCCTTTAATGGTCTCGCCACCTTTGCCGATAAGATCCCTAATTTTGTCTGTATTGATTTTAAGAACGGTTGTTTTTGGTGCGTTAGTACCCGATATGTTAGGTTCGCAAATGACTTGATTCATTTGACCTAAGATATTGAGTCTTGCATCTTTTGCTTGCTTTAACGCAATGCTCATAATCTCTTTGGTAATGCCCTGGATTTTAATATCCATTTGTAAAGCGTTGATACCACGTGAAGTGCCTGCTACTTTAAAGTCCATATCGCCCAAGTGATCTTCATCACCTAAAATGTCGGTTAATACAGTAAATCTATCACCTTCTTTAACTAGACCCATTGCGATACCGGCAATTGGCGCCTTAATTGGCACACCAGCATCCATCAATGATAATGATGAACCACATACGCTGGCCATTGACGAAGAGCCATTAGATTCTGTAATTTCAGAAACCACACGTATCGTGTATGGAAACTCTGTAATTGTTGGTAGGCAAGCAGCAATACCACGACGCGCTAAACGACCATGACCAATTTCACGACGGCCCGAACCACCCATACGACCTGTTTCACCTACAGAGTATGGTGGGAAGTTGTAATGTAACAAGAAGTAGTCATTTTGACGCTCAGAAGCTTCTAATTTTTCAATCAACTGTGCTTCACGCTTTGAGCCAATTGTTGTAACCACCAAGGCTTGAGTTTCACCACGTGTAAATAGAGCAGATCCATGTGTGTTAGCTAACACACCTGTTTCAATCGCTAGCTCTCGAACGGTCTCATTATCACGACCATCAATACGTGGATCATTGTTTAAGATACGCTCGCGCACAGTTGATTTTTCAACTTTCTTGAAGTATTGAGAGACTTCATCAGCTGAATAACCATCTTCGTCATCTCCGACTAAACCTTCAAGTGCGGCAGCTTTAATTTCACCTACTTTAGCGTAGCGATCCATCTTTTCTTTGATTTGGTAGGCGTCGTTAATTTGTGCGCCAAACTGTGACTGAATGTCGCCCAGTAAAGCTTCATTTGTTACTGGTGCTTTCCAATCCCACTGTTCAGTACCAACTTCGGCAGCAAACTCAGCAATATTGGTGATTGCCACCTGGAATTGTTCATGTGCGTACATTACCGCACCCAGCATAACCTCTTCAGATAATTCAGATGCTTCTGATTCAACCATTAATACCGCTTCATCTGTACCAGCAACGACCATGTCTAAATCAGATTTCTTTAGTTCCGAGTAAGTTGGGTTAAGCGTGTATTGGCCATCTATATAGCCCACACGTGCACCACCGATTGGACCATTAAATGGAACACCAGAGATTGAAAGTGCTGCAGACACACCTAGCATTGCAATCATATCTGGGTCAACTTCAGAGTTAGCTGAAATAACCGTAATAATAACTTGTACTTCATTTACAAAACCAGCTGGAAATAATGGGCGAATAGGGCGGTCAATCAAACGACAAGTTAGCGTTTCTTTTTCAGTTGCTCTTGCTTCACGCTTTAAAAATCCACCGGGGATCTTGCCAGCAGCGTAAGTTTTTTCTACGTAATCTACCGACAATGGAAAGAAATCTTGACCAGGCTGCGTTTCTTTAGAAGCAACTACAGTCACTAATACTTGTGTGTCGTCCATACTTGCTAGTACCGCACCGTGTGCTTGTCTAGCGATACGGCCAGTTTCTAAAGTAATTGTGTGCTTGCCCATGGCAAAGCTTTTTTTAACGATATTCATTTCCATGAAAAATCCTCCGTAAGATAAATAGACAATTCTTCACGTAGTAAGTTTTTTGACTATTGCGGGTTTATAAAAGGCGTTCCATGATCTGAATTGGATAAGCTTTATTTGAAACACATTTCGACTATTACAAAATACGTTTTAGATAAAACTTAAGGCAGAAATTTAAGTCATAAAACGAGAGTTATTATCCCTAAAATCAATCAATTATGACGACTAAATTTTTCTTAAATAGGTGGATAGTAAGTTCTGGATATTGATCTGCATTAATTGTACGATTATTGCAAAATTGAACCATAGTTTGAGTCTCAAATGCTTGTGTATCGAACTGCTCACCATTAATAAACACTTTAAGTGTTTCACCCTCTAAAAGATAGGCAATCTTACAACTTGGATGTAATTGATAATGTGCGTTTTTATCAAATTCATCAACTTCAAAGTACTGTAATAATTGCACATCTAGCGTATCTAATTGGGTAACAAAGCAAGCAAATTCTTCTGTGTTAATATTGAGTATTTTTTGTGCCTGATTGATGGCTGAGCTGGGTATCAATGCTGGCGTATTTTGGTTTTCCCAAATAGGGTCTTGATAGTATTGATTTCTATCACTAGATTGCTGATCAATCGATTCAAATAATTCTTGTTTTGAATAAGCGCGATAACCAAACGATAAAGTAGTGCACTCATCATCTAAACTTACGCCATGATGCGCCACTTTGGGTGGTACATATAGAACATCTCCAGGTTCGACATCCCACACATGTTCTGCCTCGAAAGTATTCATAATTCTAAGCGGCACATCGTCTAGGTAGTTATCCAACTCACAATGCTTACTGCTGATATGCCAGCGACGTCTGCCACTGCCTTGTAGCAAGAAAACATCGTAATAATCAAAGTGTGGTCCAACACTACCACCTTTAGCGGCGTATGAAATCATCACATCATCAAAACGCCAACGAGGGATAAAATCAAAATGTTTTATTAGATCATAGATCTCATCCACAAATCGATCTACCCCTTGCACTAGTAATGTCCAATCTTGTTCGGGTAGTATGGAAAAAGTATCTTCAGAAAATGGGCCATTAGTTAGTGACCATTGGTTGTCAATTGTTGAGCCGGTAATTAGTCGTGATTCAAACTCTTCTTCAAGTGATAATCCGGCCAATTCATCAGGCGCAACAGGCGAGATAAAATTAGGAATTGCTTGCTTAATTAGCAGTGGCTTTTTCTGCCAATAGTCAGCTAGAAATTCTTGCTCAGATATTTTTCCAAAATGAATCATTGCCTAGTTAAAATATATTTAATATGTTAAATTTTACCTTTGATCTAGTATTGAGTAATTAAGCATTTTATTATGACTGATAACTAAGTTTAAATTTATGGATCCTCTTTCTCATGCAGTACTAGGCGCGACTTTGTCACAATCGGTAGCTGGAAAAAAGTCAAACCAATTAAGTACTATGATAATTGGTGCTTTGGCAGGAATGGCAGCTGATTTGGATGTGCTTATACGTTCTGAGACGGACCCGTTACTATTTTTAGATTTCCATAGGCAATTCACGCATTCTATTGCGTTTATTCCGTTGGGTGCTCTTGTATGCGCATTAGTGTTTTATTATTTTTGGTTTAATCGCCGATGGTCAAAAGTTAAGTTGTCTTTCTTTCAAGTGTATCTGTTTTCCTTTCTTGGCTATGCAGTACATGGATTTTTAGATGCGAATACGTCTTACGGCACACAGCTATTATGGCCGTTTTCTAATGAACGATTTGCTTGGGATACAGTTTCTATTATTGACCCTTTATTAACATTGCCACTGCTTATTTTAGTTATTTTATCAGCTTATCATCAAACAGCACGTTACGCTAGGATTGCACTTATTTATAGTGTTTTGTTTTTAAGTTTTGGGCTTGTGCAACAGCAGCGTGCTGAACAGTCACTTACAATATTAGCACAGCAGCGCGGTCACACAACAGAGCGTTTACTTGTTAAACCCAGTTTTGGTAATCGTCATGTATGGAAAATGATTTATGAATATGATGGACGCTATTATGTAGATGCGGTTAAGTTGTTGTGGGATAGGCAGTTTATTAAAGGTGATTCTATTCAAAAATTAGATATTGAGCGAGATATTTCATATCTTCCAGAGCATTCTCAATCGGCAAAAGATGTAGAGCGATTCCGGTGGTTTTCGGATGATTTTTTGGCGTTAAATCCTGATAATACTAATCAAATAATAGATGTACGCAATTCAATGTTGCCAAATGGCATACAGTTATTATTTGGTATTGAACTAAATCGAAAAAAGCTTGAAAATGGTGATTTAGAAACACATGTTGATTTTGTTGCCAACAGAAAAATGAGTAAAGAAACTAGGGGTATTTATTTAGATATGTTGTTTTAGAACATCAAGTCTTGAAATGGTATACGAACTTTTAACGCCCTCCGGTAGCTTTATTTAACGAGCTAGACGCTTTAAAAAGCCTTCACGCGTACCGGCATTAATCCAGCCAGTGGCGATCGTTTTGTTGAGTTTGTTATTCACCCGACCACGATGAATGTGAGAGGGGGAAGCAGGAAAGATTACCAACTTTCCTCGCTCTGCAACTTCATGATGATTCTGCCAGTGAAACTCTGTGCCAGCCTCTTCCACAGAATCACAGTAGAGGATCCAAGCTAACACGCGATTTCCTGGCTCGGTGGCTTCATCACTAATCGTCCAGTCGCAGTGCCACTGGCGGAATCCCTCACCGGGAGCGTAACGTTGTAGGTTGAATATAGGCATTACAAACAACTCTTGATCCGGGCAGACTTGGCGAAATAGTGGTCGCTCCTGTAGGTAACGCTCAAGCCCCGCTGAAACTCCCCGAACGATCAGATCTGCAAGTGCGAATTTTTCAGGGTCTGAGCGGTTGAGTGCCACGAGGCTGATGTCTGTTGAAACCTTGGCCGGCTCCGCATCGCTACCGCCACACCTGGGCGCTGCAGATCTTGGCGTCGCTCAAAGAAATCCATGACACCATCAGCAACCGCCTCATAGCCAGAATTTTGGTATCGATCGATCAGTTGCATATCAGAAATTTCTTTATGTGAAATTTAGTTGTTATTGGTGATAGTTTGGCGCTTCTTTAGTGATACTAACATCATGCACATGCGACTCCACCATACCTGCCGAGGTGACTTGTACAAACGCCGTTTCGGTACGCATTTTGTCTAGCGTTTCACAACCAGTATAACCCATCGATGATCTAACACCACCGATCATTTGGTGGATGATAGGTCGTACAGAGCCTTTGAATGGCACGCGACCTTCAACACCTTCCGGTACTAACTTGTCTGCCTTAGAGTCTGACTGAAAATAACGATCAGAGGATCCATGCGCTTGATTCATAGCACCAATAGAGCCCATACCGCGGTACGATTTGTATGATCGACCTTGGTAAAGCTCTACTTCACCTGGTGATTCCTCAGTACCTGCTAGCATTGAGCCAAGCATGACGCAGTAAGCACCTGCAGCAAAGGCTTTAGAAATATCACCTGAGTAGCGAATACCACCATCAGCAATCAACGGTATGCCAGTACCTTTTAGTGCATCAGCCACATCTGAGATAGCTGTAATTTGTGGTACACCGACACCAGCAACAATACGCGTGGTGCAAATACTGCCTGGGCCAATACCAACTTTAACACAGTCTGCACCCGCTTTAACCAGATCAAGCGCTGCTGCACCGGTAGCAATATTGCCAGCAATAATATTTAAATTAGGATGTTTAGCCTTGGTTTTTGTTACTCGATCAAGTACACCTTGAGAATGACCATGTGCTGTATCAATCACAATCACATCAACACCGGCTTCAACCAATGCATCGATACGCTCACCGGTACCAGCTGCAACACCAACGGCTGCACCAACACGTAGTTGTTCAGCATCATCTTTACAAGCATTTGGAAAATCACTAGATTTTTGAATATCTCTAACCGTGATCATACCCAGTAGATCAAATTGATCGTTGGTGATGATCACACGCTCAATACGGTGTTGTTGTAATAGGGCTCGCACATCTGCCATATTAGTGCCTTCAGCCACAGTAATAAGTTTGTCTTGCGGTGTCATGACATTTTCGACAACTTCATCTAGTCGAGTTTCAAATCGAACATCACGGCCAGTGACTAAACCAACAATGGTATTACCATCAACCACTGGCAGGGCAGAAATATTATGTCGCTGCTGCATTTCAAAAATATCTTTAATGGTGGCTTTAGGTGAAATACTAATAGGATCTTTAATAATGCCTGATTCAAAACGCTTAACGTCACGTACCTCATTAGCCTGTTGTTCAACTGACATATTCTTATGAATAATGCCAATACCACCTTCCTGAGCGATAGCAATAGCCAATCTGGCTTCAGTGACTGTATCCATTGCCGCTGATAAAATCGGTGTATTAAGTGTGATGTTTTTAGTCAGTTGCGTTTTTAAGCTAACTTCCTTTGGCATGGTTGTTGAGTGTGCGGGCACCAAGAGTACATCGTCAAATGTTAGTGCGGTTTTGAGTAGGTTCATTTTAAAATCTCCTTTGATTCGAACGCCTTGGAAAGACAAAGCCCATGATAAATCCAAAAAATAAAACTAATGCGCCAACGATAAACCAGTTTCTAGAGCTGGACTCTTGGCCGGCAGTATTGTTGTTTTGCAATAGTTGAACTTCAGTTTTTAGTTGCAGCGCTTCTGTTTTGAGTTTTTCATTGTTGTGTTCAAGTTTGAGTGCATCTTTATAAACTTGTTCAACGTGCTCTTTTTCGGCTTTTGACTTACTTGTTTGCACAGAAAGCAGTGTGTTTTTATTTTTCAATGCTTGAACTTGCGTTTCAAGTTCAGTGTTTCTTTTGCTTTGCTTGGCAATGAGTAACTTGTTGGCGTTATAAGTTTGTCTTAGTTTTTCAAGCTGTGCTTGTGCAGGTGCTTTAGAAGTTAAATATCGAGAAATCATCCAACCAATGGTTTTTTCGTACTTAACTTTGGTCCAGCCATTTTCAGTAGATAATATTTCTAATTTGGCGCCAGAAGGTAGCATTTTTAGTAGGTTTGGCGGATCTCGTTCAATCTTGTTGCTTGAGCGCATTGGAATGTCAACCATATCTGTGACGTACACATACGACTGCGCATTCGCCAATGAATGTGTTAATAATAGTGAACTAAATAAAAAGTGACTTAACTTCATAGTTTGGCTATTTTCTCCAATTGTGTGGATAAATCAGCAATGGAATTTTCAACCGAAGCCAGTTTTTCTTTTTCTTTATTAACCACGGCTTCAGGTGCGCCACTGACAAACTTCTCGTTGTTAAGCTTACCTGCAAATTGCGCTCTTTGTTTGTTTAATTTCTCGATTTCCTTATTAAGTCGAGCTGCCTCTTGTTCCTTGTCAATCAGCCCAGCTAATGGAATCAGCACTTTCATTTCACCGACTAGCGCTGTGGCTGATTCTGGCGCTTCATCATTAGCATTAAGCTGACTAATATTTTCCAACTTGGCCAAACTGTTTAACACCTGTGAGTGAGTATTTAAACAATGCTGGTCGCTATCATTGATATTTTGCACAAAACAAGGCAGAGGCTTTGAAGGTGGAATATTCATTTCACCACGGATTTGACGAATGCCCAAAATAAAGGTTTGTAACCATTGCACCTCTTCTTCGGCTTTAGTAGAGATTAAATCATTTTCGATCTCAGGATAGGCCTGAGTCATTAAACTTTCACTATCCTTGCCTGTAAGTGCGCAACATTGCCCGTAAATCTCTTCGGTAATAAAT
>DNJI01000051.1 GCA_003489145.1 Gammaproteobacteria bacterium
AACCTGTGATTTGATTGAGAGTTTTTCTATTGCCTCAGCCAACACTTCAAGATTATCACCCAATGACGGATGTAACACCTCGCAACGACTCATGTTAGTGATAAAGCCAGATTTCTTTTCTCTAAAACCTACCAGTACTTTTTCTTTTTTAGCCACATAGCGCACGCCGAGCCTCGCCTTTCGACGATAACCCCAGCTTTCAACTTGTAATGGCTGCAACCAATGCTTAGGCTCAACTTTAGCTTGGCCAGAAAAAGCGTCTTTAAGCCAGTTACCTTTAGCTTCGATTTGATCTTCGCTAGACAGATGCTGAAATGAACAGCCGCCACAAATACCAAACACTTCACACTTGGGTGTAATTCGATTATCTGCTGGCTTTAATACCTCTTTAACATCCGCCTCTTCGAACTTAGCCCGTGAAAAAGTACGATCTGCAATCACGGTTTCACCCGGCAAAGCACCACTAACAAAAATCACTTTTTCTTCTAAATGCGCAATACCACGCCCCTCGTGTGAGAGCGATTCGATTTCTAATTCGTAAGTTTTAGCCTTTGGTTTTCTTCTTCTACCCATTTAATAACTCAATCCAATGTTTGACCGGTATTTTAGTGCCTTTTTGCAGGTGCATTAAACAACCGATATTAGCGGTAACAATCATCTGTGGATTAGATGCCTGCAAGTGTTTCATTTTATTAATTTTTAGTTCTTGTGAAAGCTTTGGCTGAAAGATTGAATATGTGCCTGCCGAACCACAACACAAATGAGAGTCTTGCACTTTGGCTGGATGATAACCCAACGAATCTAAAATAGAATTAACCAAACCTGCTAACTTTTGCCCGTGTTGCAATGTGCATGGCTCATGATAAGAAATATCAACCTTGTCTAAATTGAGTTTTGACAAATCTTTATCCACTAAAAACTCGGCAATATCTTGAGTTTTGCCAGAGATGATTTTTGCTTTTTGATAATAGTCATCACCAGCTTTAAACATTGAAGCGTAATCCTTCACCATTAAACCACAGCCGCTGGCACTAGAAATAATACTGTCAACGTCATATGCTAACCAAGCATCTATATTCGCTTTGATTTTAACCATTGCATCTTGCTCAGCACTCAAATGCTGATCAACTGCACCACAACATTGTTTTTGCGGTGTTTCAATCGCGTCATAACCCAACTTGGCCAAGATGTTTTTAATACTGTGATTAATGTTCGGCGCAAGAACCGGCTGCACACAACCACCCAATAGTAATACTTTTTTACTGCCTACACTCGGGGTGATAGCCTTACCTTGTTTGCTTGAATGTTTTGAGACAAATCCAATCGGATTGAATAGCAATGGTGCGGTTAATAATTTACGCACAGAATAACGCATCACCTTTTGCCAGATCGGACGCTTCTGCTCGACAAACTCACGACCAATATCAACTAACTTTCCATATTCAACCCCTGATGGGCAAGTCGTTTCACAAGATCGGCAAGTCAAACAACGATCAAGATGCTTGATACTTTGGTCAGAAAAATGATTATTCTCAAGTGAAGACTTGATGAGATAAATACGCCCACGAGGTGAATCCAACTCGTCACCTAAGAGTTGATAAGTTGGGCAAGTAGCCAGGCAAAATCCGCAATGCACACACTTACGAATAATCTCGTTGGCCTTTTGATTTTGAATATGATTCGTTTGCATTACTGAAAAATACCTTTAGGGTCAAATACTGACTTTAGTCTTTGTTCAATTTCAGTTCGTAATGTTGGATTATTGTCAGTCTTAATCGGTGCTGAAAGCTCACCAACATAGGTGCTTGGCAACACCTTAAAACTGATCTGTGTAATCACAGCTAACTTACCTTTGGATCCGACCAGTAAACGCGCCACATCATAGCCAGCGACATTTTTCATTACCTGTCCACCAAAATTTAACGCCTCGCCATTGCCATCAATAATTTGCACCCCTAAAACGCTGTCAGAGATATCTTGCCCGCCATTGGCATACACAGCGCCAATACTGACATTGTCATCCTTAGTATAAAAAGTTAAGGATTGGTTATTTTCGCTTAGCTGTTTTTTAAGCTCAGCAATAGTCGTGCCCGCCTTAACGGTCATCACCAGTTCTTCTGGGTAGTATTCCACCACACCAGCATAATCTAGCCATTCGGTATTGATATGCAAACTATCTGATGCTTGAACCAGTGCTTGCAGTTGAGTGATTCTGCCTGTCATTAAAAGCGCTCCAACTCTGGATGTGGCAGCTCGCCATGATGTACATGCATTGCACCCAACTCGGCACAACGGTGAAGCTCTGGCACCGCTTTGCCAGGATTTAACAAAGAGTCTGGATCAAAAGCCTGTTTAATCTTGTGAAAAATTTCTAGCTCTTTGGTATTGAATTGATGGCACATAGCATTGAGCTTCTCAATGCCGACACCATGCTCACCAGTAATGGTGCCACCCATATCCACACTGAGTTTTAAGATATCGGTGCCAAATTCTTCCGTTCTTTCTAGCTCTCCTGGAATGTTCGCATCATACAAAATCAGTGGGTGTAGATTGCCATCACCTGCATGAAAAACATTGGCTACTCTCAGTTGGTATTTTTCAGAAAGTTCATTAATTTTATCTAGCATATCTGCCAAATGACGACGAGGAATAGTACCGTCCATACAGTAGTAATCAGGCGATAAACGCCCTACCGCTGGAAATGCAGATTTACGTCCTTTCCATAAATTCAAACGCTCTTCTTCACTCTCTGACACTTTTAAAGTTGAGGCGCCTGATAATACTTTTAATACGATATCAAGCTCGGCTTGCACTTGTGCTTCAGTACCGTCTAACTCACACAAGAGCAACGCTTCGGCATCTAATGGATAACCTACCTGTGCAAAACCCTCGGCTGCTTCAATGGCAAATTTATCCATCATTTCTAAGCCTGCCGGAATGATGCCGGCTTTAATGATATCGGCCACAGCATTGGCACAATCACGTACTGAATCATAAGCTGCCATAACCACTCTGGCGAGTTGCGGTGTTGGGGTGAGCTTCACCGTGATTTCAATCATAATCCCTAACAAACCTTCAGAACCGTTCATCAGTGCTAGTAAGCCCATGCTATCGTCTTGACGACTCAAGGTTAACGCTTCACCATCCATGGTTAGCATGGTTAAAGATTCAATATTGTGTACGGTTAAACCATATTTAAGGCAATGCACACCACCTGAATTCTCAGCCACGTTACCGCCAATCGTACAAGCAATTTGGCTTGATGGATCGGGTGCGTAATACAAGCCATATTCAGCAACTGCTTCACTAATAGCGATATTTCTAACACCTGGTTCAACGACAGCCAATTGATTTTCTGCATCTATGGACTTAACTTTATTAAGTTTTGAAAGCCCCAATACGATTGACTTTTCTAACGGCATGGCGCCACCTGCCAAACCTGTACCTGCACCACGTGTCACTACTGGCGTATTATTGGCTTTACATATTTTTAAAATCTGTTTAATTTGCTCGATATTTTCAGGCAACGCGACCGCTAAAGGCTTTTGTCGGTAGACACTGAGGCCATCACACTCAAATGGGCGAGTATTTTCTTCTCCAGTAATGACAATACCCTTAGGTAAAGCGCGAGATAATTCTTGGACTATAGACATGCAAGCAATTATAATGGCTTATTTAATTTTATTAACCACAAAAAGACTATGAAATCATTTAATCCACCAATTAGAACTTTAATGGGTCCAGGCCCTTCTGACGTACACCCTAGAATCTTATCAGCAATGGCACGTCCAACTATTGGCCACCTAGACCCTGCCTTTGTTGGGATGATGGATGAAACCAAAGAGGCACTTAAATATGCATTCCAAACTGAAAACGACCTAACTATGCCTGTATCGGCTCCAGGTTCTGCAGGCATGGAAACTTGCTTTGCTAACTTGGTTGAGCCTGGCGACAAAGTAATCGTCTGTATCAATGGTGTATTCGGCATACGTATGAAAGAGAACATTACGCGTTTTGGCGGTGAAGCAATTGTAGTTGAAGATGACTGGGGTACAGCGGTTTCAACTGATAAGGTTGAGCAAGCACTTAAAGACAACCCAGATGCAGTCATTCTAGCGTTTGTTCATGCAGAAACTTCAACGGGTGCACTTTCTGATGCTAAGACCTTATGTCAACTGGCGCATCAATACGATTGTATTAATATTGTTGATGCAGTGACTTCATTGGGTGGTGTTGAGCTTCGTGTAGACGAATGGGAAATTGATGCGATTTATTCAGGTACACAAAAATGTTTATCAGCAATGCCAGGTATTTCACCGATCAGTATTAGTGAACGTGCCATTAAAAAATTAACTGATCGAAAAATACCAGTGACTTCATGGTTCTTAGATCTTAACTTAGTGATGGGTTATTGGGGTGAAGGCGCTAAGCGTACTTACCACCATACCGCACCTGTTAATACTTTATATGGCTTACACGAATCATTGGTGATGCTTAGTGATGAAGGCCTTGAAAATGCATGGGCACGTCATCAAAGTAACCACGAGATTTTAAGAGATGGTTTAGAGGCAATGGGTATTAATTTCTTAGTGAAAAAAGAAGACCGTCTACCACAATTAAACGCTGTGTTTATTCCGGAAGGTGCTGACGATGCCGCTGTTCGATCTACTTTGTTAAATGATTACAACTTAGAAATTGGTGCGGGCTTAGGTGCTTACGCAGGCAAAGTATGGCGTATTGGTTTAATGGGTCACACTTCACGTTTGGAAAATATTACCTTATGTTTAGCAGCACTTAAAGCTACGCTTAACAAATAAGCTTAAGGTTAATGCATTAAAAAGGCGACCTGAAGGTCGCCTTTTTTTGTAATGAATATTCTTTATGCCAACTTAGCCAATAACTCTTCTTCTGTTTCAACATTATCAGGGTCAGACAAACAACAATCTACTGGGCAAACTTCTGCACATTGTGGTGTATCAAAATGACCAACACATTCGGTACATTTCTCAGGATCAATCTCATAGATCTCATCACCCATGTAAATCGCTTCATTTGGGCACTCTGGCTCACAAACATCGCAGTTAATACATTCATC
>DNJI01000002.1:0-3873 GCA_003489145.1 Gammaproteobacteria bacterium
GTTTTGAATCACTGGAAGTTAGTTAAATTCTAACACTGCCCTCGCAACGGTAAAGTCCGATACATATTCAAATAACAAATTAACAACTACGGTGGGTGGTGAGTAATAGAAATACATTACTATGTGTCTCTTTCTCGCGCTCGTTAAATGATTAACGGAGCAATCATGTATATCAAACAACTTTCTTTAGTAGCTGCTGTTTCAGTATTGACATTCACAACAGCAACAAATGCAATATTAGGTCCTATTCCCATTTATCTAAATACAGAGTATAGAACGGCCAATCCTGTTATTGGATCAATTGCATCTACCATCAAATTAGATAAATCTGATATTCTGAAAACAGGCGCTAATACTTTTACCGAACTTTTGGCGACCATTCCTGGTGTTTCATTTGAAGGTGGACAAGGAAACATAACAGCGCTGCGTATTCGTGGTAATGAAGCAAGTCACACATTATTACTTGTTGATGGCAGTGTAGTTTCAGTTACCGCAACCCAACCAAATTTTGACGTAGTCCCGTTAGATCAGGTCGAACGTGTCGAAATCACTAAAGGCCCCTTTTCATCACTCTACGGACCAGGTGCTATTGGTGGTGTAGTTCATGTATTCACCAATAAAGAGTCTAAACCCGGAACACATAGTAAAGTTAGCTTTTCTTATGGCACCCATAATAGTAAAAAATTAACATTGAGCTCTAGCAGTAGCAATAATGGTAACTACATTAATTACGTACTAAGCGACTATCATACTGATGGTATTGATGCAACTAGTGATGGTGACTTAGACCCAATTGATAGGACTTCGGGAAGTCTTAATATTGGTGGTGTAATATCTGACAACACAAATGTCAAACTGAATCTATTGAAAACAAATGCTACCATTGAATATGACGATACATGGGGCACCCCTAAACCTGATAACAATCTAACTCAATTTAATGTTGAAGTTAATCACCAGTTTAATAATAAATTAAATACTAAATTTGACTATATGAGTCAAAAAACACAACGTCGCGAAGACAAATACAGTCTAAACACAATTGCGATTATTAATGAATACGCATTTGAAGATAGCAAGCTATCTATTGGTGTTTCCAATACTGTTGACAAAGATATTGATAATACTAAACAGATTAAACATACTGATTTATTTTCACAATGGCAAGGTGTTATTAGTGATAATGAATTATCAATTGGCACTAGAATAGTGGATCATGATAAATTTAGTAAACATAATACCTATAATGTTAATTGGGCAAAAAATTTAGATAGCGATGTCAGAGTCACAGCTTCATATGGTAAGGCAACCAACCTACCCGACCATTACAAAAACAACCAAAATTTGACCAACGGAAAAACTGAACTTAAGCCAGAACACTCAAAGAATATTGAATTTGGTGCTAGCAAGGATTATGGTACCTGGTCTTTGTCTGGAAAAGTTTATAAAAGTAAAGTCACCAATGTTTTTAAATATTTTGATCCTGATAGTAATTATTTAACTGCGTACTACACCAACGATGGAACTGTTAATATCGAAGGCATCGAATTAATGGCAGATACGGATCTACTAGGATGGAGTATTGACACAAACTATGATTACAATACTGCAAAAAAACCTAATGGCGACCAAAAAGGTAGAAGACCAAATCATACGGCCAGCATTACCACTACAAAAACATATGGAAAATATAGCTACCGTATTAATTTAACAGGGAAATCTTGGGCCTGGGATAAGGATAAACCTACTAATGATGATAAATTAGGTGGCTATGGGTTGCTTAACTTATTTACTAGCTACGATTACAATAAACAAACCAGTGTCTCAGTTAACCTAAATAATGCCCTAGATAAGGAGTATGAAATGGCAAAAGGTTACAAGGCATTAGGAAGAACACTAACCTTAGGTGTGACTAATAAATTCTAAACCAACAATGCTATCGTAGTAGTCTTAATAACTGGTTATAGGGCTATAATAAAACTAATAACTTTTTTTTGAATAAGTAGGATTTTAAATGACAAATCAAATCAACAAAACTAGGACGCTATTTGCTGTGTTTATCATGGTACTTTTAATGATTGCCACGCGTGGACATACTAATTGGTTATCAAGCATTGTACATTTGCCTGACTTTACCATTCCAGCTCTATTTATTGCCGGCATCTACTTGCGACAATTTTGGGTAGCTTTTTTGATTATTATCAGTGCCATTGCAATTGATAACTACGCAATTGTTTATGAAGGTGTTAGTGCTAACTGCATCACCCCTGCTTATAGCGTACTACCATTTACTTACTACGGAATTTTCTGGGTTGGTAAATATATGAGTAGTTTAAATATTGATACTAGCATTGTAAAAAATGCATTGATTGTTATTGTGGCAGCGAGCACTCAATGGCTAGTAGCAACATCAAGCTATTACTTCTTTACTGCCACTTATGCAAAAACAGGTTGGGCCAATTTCCCTGCTTATGTACAACAGTGGTCAGTGGTTGAAATAGCCCCGGTGCTTTACTGGATGATTGCCATATCAATTGTATTTACGCTTAATCATCGATATTCATTTATCCCTTACTTCTCTACTCAGAAAAACTAAAACAAAGCTGTGTCTGACGATCAATATAAGGCTCGCATGCAGCGTAAGAAAGAACATATTGATTCTCGTATAGAAGAAGCTAACATCGATAAAGGTATTATCGTACTATTAACTGGCAACGGTAAAGGCAAATCCTCTTCAGCTTTGGGTATGGTTTGTCGTGCATTAGGCTATGACATGAAAATTGGCATTGCTAAGTTTTTAAAAGGCGTGCAAGATACTGGTGAAGACGCCTTTCTTGCTCAACAGCCAAACGTACAAACTGCCTTTATGAAAACCGGCTTTACTTGGGACACACAAGACAAAGAATATGACACAGCTATGGCAATTGAAACTTGGTCAAAGGCTCAGGCATATTTAGCAGATAAGTCTATTGACTTGGTGGTGTTGGATGAGCTTACTTACATGATTAGCTATAAATATTTAGATGAGCAAATGATTATTGATACACTTAATAATCGTCCAAAAGATCAACACGTAGTGATTACAGGTCGAGCGGCGTCAGAAAGCTTAGTAGAAATTGCTGATACTGTGAGCGAAGTGAAAGATATTAAACATGCTTTTAGAGAAAACATCAAAGCACAAAAAGGAATTGACCTCTAAGTATTTTCAGCCATGTATTGCAAGGCTTGATACAAATATTCAACCGGAACGATTTTTAGCCCTTTAGGCGCCTTTTTAGGTAGATTACCCTTGGGTATGATTGCCACCTTAAAACCGTGCTTTTGCGCCTCTGATAAACGCTCAATCGCATTGTAGACTGGGCGTACCTCTCCGGTCAGCCCTACTTCACCGAATGCAATCCAATCGTTGGGGATTACTCGATCTCTAAGGCTAGACATAATCGCCAACATCACCACTAGGTCAGACGCTGTTTCATTGACTTTAATACCACCCACCACATTCACAAATACATCTTGATCGTGCGTGGCCACGCCACCATGCTTATGCAAAACTGCAAGTTGTAAGGCTAGGCGATTTTGCTCTAAGCCCACACTCACTCGCTTAGGATTACCACCGGCTTGATCAACCAAGGCTTGCACTTCAACCATTAATGGTCGAGTTGCCTCTCTAGTCACCATCACCATAGAGCCCGGTGATGGTTTGGCCTGATTGGATAAGAAAATAGCGGATGGATTGTCCACTTGTTGTAAGCCAGTTTCGCCCATGGCAAACACACTGATCTCATTCACCGCACCAAAACGATTTTTTACTGCACGGATAATGCGGTAGCGTCCACCTGCATCACCTTCAAAATAAAGTACGGCATCTACCAT
>DNJI01000002.1:4273-11724 GCA_003489145.1 Gammaproteobacteria bacterium
TAAAATCGTATTGGTTTGCTTGGCAAACTGTGTGAGTTGTGCTGCGCAATCACGCACTTGAGTCACTGATCCTGGCGCTGAAGTTGAACCATCAGTCACCATGGTTTGGATTGAATCAATCACAATGACTTTGGGCTGTACTTCTTTAGCGAGCTTAATAATTTTTTCTAAATGGGTTTCACTCAGTAATAAGATATCTTCATTAATACCCAAACGAATCGCCCTATCGCTTATTTGCTCGGCCGACTCTTCACCACTCACATACAAAGTCGTATTGTCTTTATTGATCGCAGCCATGGCTTGCAAAATAAGCGTTGACTTGCCAATGCCTGGATCACCACCAATTAGCACAACCGAGCCATCTACCAAACCACCACCTAAAGTACGATCAAGCTCCGTTAGTCCGGTTGACAACCTAGATCTATTTTCAGATTTAATGGCAGAAAGGTTTTGAACTTTTGACGGGGGCAGATCTTTTAAGCTTTCAGGCTTGGATGAGGTTGCTTGAGACAAAACCACCTCTTCTAGGGTGTTCCATTCTTTACAATCTAGACACTGGCCCGCCCATTGATGGTGCGATGCGCCACAGGCTCGACAGACAAATTCTACTTTTACTTTTGCCATTTTTATATTAGCCTTATTTATTCATGAGTTTGTCAATCTCATTCTTAAAGGCTTCAATATCTTGAAATTGGCGATACACTGAAGCAAAACGAATATAGGCTACTTCATCAAGCGCTTTGAGTTCTTCCATGACCCATTCTCCAATTTTGGAAGAAGGTACTTCTCTCTCAGACCGGGTCATTAGCTTACGCGAGATGCGCGCAATAGCGGTTTCAATTTGTGAAGTTTTTACTGGGCGTTTTTCTAAAGCTTTTAATAACCCTGAGCGAAGTTTATCTTCACTAAAGGATTCACGAGATTCGTCACTTTTAATTAAACGTGGGAGGTTTAAGTCAACTGTTTCACGTGTTGAATAACGCTCACTACAAGAGGTGCATTCTCGACGACGACGCACTTGCGAGCCATCGTCAATTAAGCGAGTGTCTAATACCTTGGTATCGTCAGACTGACAAAATGGACAGCGCATTCTCCCCCTTGAATAATGCTATTTATAAACTGGATGGTCAGCGCAAAGCTTAGTTACTTTTGCCTTAACCTCATCAATCACTGATTGATTTTCAAGATCATCACAAATGTCACACATCCACGAAGCCAGATCAATACATTCGCTTTCACTGAAGCCACGTGTTGTTGCAGCCGGTGTACCGACACGAATACCGCTAGTGACAAATGGCGATTGCGGATCATTCGGTACTGCATTCATGTTAACCGTAATGTGCGCCGAACCTAATGCTGCATCAACTGCTTTACCCGTTAGACCTTGATCAATAAAGCTCACTAAGAATAAATGATCATCCGTACCACCAGACACCACATCAAATCCACGTTCAATAAACGTATTAGCCATAGCTTGAGCGTTAATTTTTACTTGCTTTTGATAAGTTTTATACTCATCAGTCATTGCCTCTTTAAAACAAACTGCTTTCGCCGCAATAATGTGCATCAACGGGCCGCCTTGAATACCGGGGAAAATCGCTGAATTAAGTTTCTTTTCAATTTCCTCATTGGCCTTAGCTAGAATCAAACCACCACGAGGGCCACGAAGCGTCTTGTGAGTGGTCGTGGTGGTAACATCTGCAATAGCAACTGGAGATGGATATTCACCCGTTGCAATGAGGCCGGCAACGTGAGCCATATCTACCATCAAGTATGCACCGATTGAATCGGCAATATCTCTAAAACGCTGCCAATCAACTACGCGAGAATAAGCGGAGAATCCTGCAATAATCATTTTTGGATTGTGTTCTTTGGCTAGCGCCTCAACTTGAGCATAATCAATTTCACCCGTAGTTTCATCTAGACCGTACTGAATAGCGTTGAAATTTTTGCCAGAAAATGAAGGCTTAGCACCATGAGTCAAGTGACCACCATGTGCAAGACTCATGCCTAAGATTGTATCGCCTGGCACTAGTAGCGCCTGGAAAACTGCCGCATTAGCTTGAGAGCCAGAATGTGGCTGCACGTTAGCATAATCTGCACCAAATAATTCTTTGGCACGATCAATGGCCAATTGCTCAACCACGTCTACATGCTCACAACCACCATAGTAACGCTTCTTAGGATAACCTTCAGCGTACTTGTTAGTCAACTGCGAACCCTGCGCTTCCATCACTGCAGGTGAGGTGTAATTCTCACTGGCGATTAGCTCAATATGTGCTTCTTGACGTGCAACTTCCGCATCAATAGCATCAGCAATATCTGCGTCTACAACGCTTAGGGTTTTTGATCTTTCGAACATGGTTCTCCTTGTAAATTTTATAAATATAAATTACAATTAATTTTATCTTAATTTATGAATACACAGAATCATTATGCCTCAAATATTAGTACCTCTAGCCAACGGATTTGAAGAAATTGAAGCCATCAGTATTATTGATATTTGTAGACGTGGTCAGATCGATGTGATTGTCGCTGGTGTTGGGGAAAAAATTATTATGGGCGCACGTGATATTCCCGTTGTTACAGATTGCTTAATCGATGAAGTTAACACTGATAATTTAGATATGGTTGTATTGCCAGGCGGCTGGGGTGGTACTGAGGTGCTAGCCAGCAGCACAACGGTGCAATCCATTCTTAAACAAATGAAGCAAAGTGATAAACATATTGGTGCAATCTGTGCGGCACCTTATGCGCTTAATACTGCTGGCGTGCTCAGTGACAACTTCACTTGTTATCCATCCATTGAAAATAAAATTCGTCTTGATGGCTATGATAAAAATACAGACACAGTAACAGACGGAAAAATCATGACTTCACAAGGTGTGGGCACGGCCATTTGTTTTGCACTCGAAATTATCAAAACCCTGCAAGGAAATGATAAATATCAACAAATAAAGCAAGAAATACTAGCCAAATGTTAGCTTGCTAGTTCGTCCCTAGTTTGAGCAAAAGCCTTGATAGCTTTATCTAAATCTTCTTTAGTATGTGCAGCAGATATTTGTGTACGAATTCTTGCCTTGCCTTTTGGCACTACAGGAAAGAAAAAACCAATAGCGTAGATGCCTTTTTCTAAGAGTTTTTTGCTCATCTCTTGTGCAAGGCTGGCATCACCCAACATTACTGGAACAATTGGGTGATCCCCATCATCTACATCGAAGCCGACCTTTTGCATGCCTTTTCTAAAATAGTGCGTGTTTGATTCTAGACGATCACGAAGCTTAGTTGAACTAGACAACATATCTAACACTTTAAGAGATGCAGCGCAAATAGAAGGTGCAAGCGTATTTGAAAATAAATACGGGCGTGACCTCTGACGCAACATATCGACAATCTCTTTACGCGCTGAAGTATATCCACCTGACGCACCGCCCAACGCCTTACCAAAAGTACCTGTAATAATATCTACACGATCCATTACATTACAGTACTCATGCACACCACGGCCTGTCTTTCCCATAAAGCCAACCGCATGACAATCATCGTGATGCACCATGGCGTCAAATTCATCTGCTAGATCACAAATTTTATCAAGCTGCGCAACCGTGCCGTCCATAGAAAATACGCCATCCGTAGTAATTAAAATACGTCTTGCACCTGCATCTTTGGCTTCAATAAGCTTAGACCTAAGATCGTTCATATTGTTATTTTTATAACGATAACGTGCCGCCTTACATAAACGTACACCGTCAATAATAGAAGCGTGATTCAGTTCGTCAGAAATAATTGCATCTTCGGCCGTCAAAATAGTTTCAAACAGCCCGGTATTAGCATCGAAACAAGCGGCATATAAAATAGTACCCTCCATACCTAAAAATTCGCTCACTTTTTTTTCTAAAGTTTTATGAATGCTTTGCGTGCCACAAATAAAACGCACTGATGAAAGCCCAAAACCCCACTGTGAAAAACTATCTTTAGCGGCTTGAATGACTTTAGAGTTATTAGCCAAACCTAAATAGTTGTTAGCACACATATTAATCACTTCTGAACCATCTTCAAGAGTAATGTTGTTCTTTTGTTCACTTGCAATCACTCTCTCCACCTTCCACAAGCCTGCTTCCTTTATCTCTGTCAAATCTTTAGTGATACTATCTTTTGCACTTTTAAAACTCATTGCTAATCCTCCCAGTTAAGTATCACCTTTCCTGACTCACCTGAAAGCATTGCATCAAAACCTTTTTGGAAATCGGTGTAATGAAAGTGGTGGGTAATAATGTCTTCTAGCGGCAGGCCGCTTTGCACCATCATAGAACCCTTATACCAAGTCTCAAAAATCTCACGACCATAGATACCTTTAATGGTGAGCCCTTTAAATACTACCTGGTCCCAATCAATGCCGGAACCTGAAGGCATAATTGCAAGCATGGCGATATTGCCGCCACTAATCATAAGATTGAGCATGTTACTGAATGCGTGTGGGGAGCCTGACATTTCTAAACCAACGTCAAACCCTTCAAAAATACCCAAATCTTGCATAAATTCTCGAGAAATTGTTTCCTTAGCAACATTAATCGGAACAACTTTAGGTGCAGCTTTTTTAGCTAAATCTAAACGGTATTGATTAAGATCGGTAATCACAATATTACGCGCACCAGCATGCATCGCTACCATTGCTGCCATAATTCCTATTGGCCCAGCGCCGGTAATCAACACATCTTCACCGACCATATTAAAAGAAAGTGCGGTATGTACCGCATTACCGTAAGGATCAAAGCATGCCAATAAATCGGTTGATATCTCTCTAGAGGGTTTAAATACATTCTCCGCTGGAATCGATAGATACTCAGCAAAACAGCCAGTTCTGTTAACGCCAATGCCGATCGTATTAGGGCAAAGATGCTTACGCCCTGCTAGACAATTACGGCAACGACCACAAGTAATATGCCCTTCTCCAGAGACAATGTCTCCGACTTTTAAGTCAGTCACATTAGAGCCTAATTCAACAATCTCGCCAGCAAATTCATGGCCCGTTGTCATCGGCACTGGAATAGTTTTTTGTGCCCATTCATCCCATTTGTAAATATGGATATCAGTACCACAAATGGCAGTTTTCTTAATTTTAACTAAGACATCATTATTACCCACCTCTGGCATTGGCACATCTTCTAACCAAATACCTTCTTTTGTGTGTTTTTTAACTAGTGCTTTCATTATAAAGACCTTACTATTTGAATTGTTATTTGTTGCAAATTGTACAAGATTTATCTTTATTAATTGTGACATTTCTAAAGCTTAAATCTAGTGCATCAATAATCATGAGCTTACCCACGAGTTGCTCACCAAGATTCAAAATCACTTTAATTGCTTGTAAAGCCTGCATTGTGCCCAGCATACCTGCCACAGGCGCCAATATACCATTATCAGTACAGTTCTCATCGTTATTGCCTTCTACTGAGTACAAGCACTGATAGCATGGCTTCTCAGCCTCATAGCCTTTAAACACAGACAGTTGACCTTCAAAGCGGATAACCGCAGCTGAGACTAGCGGGGTTTTCTGTTCAACACATGCTTTGTTAATCTTAAAACGCGTATCAAAGTTATCGGTGCCATCAAGCACTATGTCAGATTTATCCACCCAGGCATTTAAATTATTTTCGTCAAGATCTTTCACGGTTGTGATTTTGACGTCTGGATTAATCGACAGCATCTTAGCCTTGGCAGAGTCTACTTTGAATTCGCCAATGTCATCCGTGTGATGAATCACTTGGCGTTGAAGATTGGACAATTCTACCTTATCAAAATCCGCAATGATAAGGTGCCCTACCCCTGCTGCTGCAAGATACATGGCAGATGGCGAACCCAGCCCACCCACACCAATGAGTAACATGGTTGAATCCAGTAAAGCTTGCTGCCCTTCTATACCTACCTCTGGCAGGATGATTTGTCGTGAGTATCTGAGTAAATCTTGGTCGTTCATTTGAAATATTTATCCAGTTTCGGCGTGATTAACATCGCACAATAAGGTTGGTTTGGGTTGTTATTATAATAATTTTGATGATAATCTTCTGCCATATAGAACACATCCAGCTCGCTTACCTCTGTGACAATATTATCGCCTAATTTTTGAATAAATTGGTTAGCTTGGGTTTGTTGCTCATCATTTGTGTAAAACACGGCAGATCGATACTGCGTGCCTTTGTCGTTACCTTGTTGATTGAGCGTTGTGGCATCATGTGTCGCAAAAAATACTTGAAGTAGATCTTCAAAAGAAACAATGGTCTCGTCAAATGTAATCTTAACCACTTCGGCATGTCCGGAACTGCCTGTACAGATATCTTGATAAATTGGATCAATAGTTGACCCATTACAATACCCTGACTCAACAAGACCAACACCTTGTATGCGTTGAAAAACTGCCTCAACACACCAAAAACATCCACCGGCAAAATATGCTGTTTGCATGTATGATTAGACTCTTAACAAAACCCATAGTATAGCCGATGAGTGCTCAAGAAGTTATTTTACAACTCAAATCTTTCGCAACTGTTGAGCGCAAAAATAAAAACGAATATTACTTTAAAACTGGGCCTGGACAATATAGTGAGTTCGATCAATTTATTGGGGTGCGTACGCCACAGATTCGATTAATTGCTAAACAGCATTACCAGTGTATTGCCTTTAATGAAATCGACAAACTGATTAATCATGCTGTTCATGAAATACGTTATTGTGGTTTGATTATTCTGGTTTATCAATATCAGTCTGCTAACCAAGAGGCTATTTTTAATTATTATTTAAAAAATCTCCAAGCTGTAAACAACTGGGACTTAGTTGATTATTCAGCGCCACATATTATTGGTGATTATCTATTTAACCATCCAGACAAACTCTTACTGCTTGATAATTGGGCAAAGTCAGATAATCTATGGGAAAGGCGTATTGCTATCGTGGCCACTTTTGCTTTTATCAAGCATACTGAGTTTGCTCCAACTTTAAGCATTAGCAAACTACTATTAAACGATCAAGAAGACTTAATACACAAAGCGCTAGGTTGGATGTTAAGAGAGATTTATAAAAAAGATGCTAAAACTTGCGAGGCCTTCCTTAGAGAAAACTATGCACAACTACCCAGAACTACTTTAAGATATGCAATTGAGCGCATGCAAGAGGATAAACGACAACGCTATTTAAAGGGGGTTTTTTAATGTATCAAATTAGTTTTTATGTGCCTGAGAAGGACTTAGAGATAGTTAAAAATGCGATGTTCGGTGTGGGTGCTGGCAAGTTTAATAACTACGAAAATTGTGCTTGGCAAACCACTGGTATGGGACAGTTCAAACCGATTGGAGATGCACAGCCTGCTATTGGCTATCTAGATGAACTCGAAGCCATTGAAGAATATAAAGTTGAAATATGGCCTCAACACACCAAAAACATCCACCGGCAAAATA
>DNJI01000117.1 GCA_003489145.1 Gammaproteobacteria bacterium
GTTTGGGTGGGTGTGGCAATCATGGCTTTGGCTTACTTTTTATTAATCCCTGGCGCCAACCAGATCAAAGAACTGTCTAAAGAAGTTAACCCTACTGCTTCTTTGTACTCCAACCCAAAATCTTTACAAGGCAAGTTCCCGCTGATTGATGACGGCCGAAATATCGTCCTATTGTCCGATGTGGCGAAGGATAAGTGGTCGATCTTATATTTTGGCTATGCTTCGTGCCCAGACGTGTGTCCAACTGACTTAGCAACACTCAATCAGACGCTAGGACTAATGGAGGAGGCTAACAAGTTACAAGTAGTTTTTGTATCTGTTGACCCAAAACGTGACGTGGGTAATTTGAACGCCTTTGTCGGGCGTTTTAACACTGGCTTTATCGGGCTCAGTGCCGAAGAAGAAGTGCTGGCCGCCATGACAAAGTCTTTGGGCGTCTATCACGAAGTAGAAAAGACCAAACAAAGGGCGCTAACGGAAAATCACAGCCAGCACAAAAGTATGAAAATGACGATGAAGAAAAATGTTAACTACCTGATTAACCACACAGCTAGTTATTTACTGTTAAATCCAAATCTTGAATTGATAGGATTGTTGACTAATCCACATCGTGCACCGAAGATGGCAAAAGCGTTGGATTTAATTATTGAAACGCTAGATTAAGACAAGGCAAATTTAACAACAGCAATCACTAGCATAATAAAGACCACTGTCATTATTAAACCAACAATGATGTAAGGCCAAGGGCCTTGTTTTTCAGTGCGCTCAAAATCTTTAATCAGATCTTCTTTTTTACCCACACCAATCATTGCCGAGCTGACTGCTTTAAATACTTGCCCTAATCCTTTCATAACCACTCCTTTGTTTTACTCATAACGTGATCAGCCAATAATGGTCAACCAACAATGCGATAAATAATAACATTAAATAGTTAACGGAAAACAAGAATGTTGTCCAGGCAATTTTATTGTCATCAGGGTTTTTATAAATCTTGATTGCGTACATTAAGAATATCAGCCCCAAGACTACAGCAGAAAACAAATAAATAAGCCCAGACATGCCTGATAAATAAGGCAATAGTGTTACCAATAATAACAAGACTGTATAAAGCAAAATTTGCGTACGTGTGTAAGCTAGGCCGTGCGTTACTGGTAGCATTGGCACATCAACTTTTTTGTACTCTTCCACACGGTAAATTGCCAGCGCCCAAAAATGGGGTGGCGTCCAAATAAATACAATTAAAAACAAGAGTAATGCGTATTCAATACCCTGCGTACCTGAAATTGCCGTCCAGCCCAATACCGGCGGAGCAGCGCCAGCAGCACCACCAATCACAATATTTTGTGGTGTGGCACGCTTGAGGTACATGGTGTAGACAACCGCATAACCAATCAGTGAAATAAACGTAAGCACCATGGTAATGGTATTAACAAACAACTGTAAAACACCCAAACCAACAACGCCTAAAAACACCCCCCAAACCAATGCTTGGTTGCGACTCACTTTACCTTGTGGCAAGGGGCGTTGATCAGTGCGAGACATCTGAGTATCGATTTGCTCATCAACCACATGGTTAAATACCGCTGCTGAAGCAGCAGCCATAGAGATGCCTATTGAGGCATTAAGCACTAATAAAGTGTCTGGTAAATACGGTGCAGGTACTGCTAAAAACATACCAACCACAGCCGTTAGTAAAATTAAAGAAACAACTTTAAGTTTACATAGACCAAGTAAGTCACTTAATGATGGCATAACAATCTCCGCTTAACCGATACGTGAATACTTAAACAAGCGCTTCAAGTCTTTAATCACGCGCTTAATCTCTAAACCTTGTGGCTCATAGTGCAACATCACGTTACCCAATGGGTCGATCAAAAACAGTGTGTTGTCAGGGAACTTGCCTAATTGTTGATTGAGTGCTTCGCTCGGATTGGCAATTAACACGCCGTACTCTTGTAAATCAGTCGAACCATTAATCAGCAGCAATCTTTGAACACGACGCATGTTTTCATTCATCAGAATGCGGATGGTTTTCATGTCTTTAAGTGTTTGTATACAAGCAGTGTCGCATTGATTAGTGCTATACGCCAACGTCCACAAGCCTTGCAAATCACCCGGTGTGTTCTTGATAAAAACCACGTCTTGTTTTTCGGTAGCAATAATCGGGTTAACAAATTTTCCGTAATTAACGGTCGTTCCCGTAAACGCTGTTGGGTTCCAATAAAAAAATGCCGTACCAAGCGCTATAGGGATGATAAAAGAAGCTAACAACACCCATAATTCTTTTTTAGAATTCATAAAAAACCTTGTTTTGCAAAGCGCGCAATGATACGCTTAAGCTGTTAAAAAATCAATTCTGTCAATATTACAATCTAACTTCAATGCCGTTTTTTTGCATGGCCATCTTTGCCTCGCTAACCGTATATTCGCCAAAATGGAAAATACTGGCCGCTAGCACTGCGTCCGCACCACCTTTAAGAACGCCCTCAGATAAATGTTCTAAATTACCCACACCACCTGAGGCGATGACTGGTACATCAACCGCATCAGAAACCGCTCTAGTCAACGCCAAGTCAAAACCAGTCTTAACGCCGTCACAATCCATTGAGGTTAATAACACCTCGCCAGCGCCGTGCTCACCCTCAGTCATTTTTACCGCCCACTCAACCGCATCTATGCCAGTTGATTTACGCCCGCCATGGGTAAAGATTTCCCACTTTGGCGGATTGTTCGACACTTGTTTTGCATCAATAGCTATTACAATACACTGAGAACCAAACTTTGCGCTGAGCTCATTAATTAAATCAGGATTAAAAATTGCAGCTGAATTTACCGCAACCTTATCCGCACCTGCGTTGAGCATTATTCGCACATCTTCAGGTTTGCGAATACCACCACCAACAGTGAGCGGAATAAACACTTGTTCGGCAATACTCTGCACCATATGTACTGTTGTATCACGGCCTTCATGTGAAGCAGTAATATCTAAAAAAGTGATTTCATCAGCGCCTTCATCGTCATAACGCTTGGCCACCTCGACCGGATCGCCGGCATCTTTAATGTCAACAAACTGCACGCCTTTAACCACACGACCGTCACGTACATCAAGACAAGGAATGATTCTTTTTGCTAAACTCATAAGGGATTTTGTATTAAATTTTAATAAGTACTGATTAAGTGCAATTTTACCGTATTTATACTTTCAAAAGGCTGGTGCCGCCCAATAGGTATAATTAACGCCCATGAACCCCCCTAAACACATTGCAATTATTATGGACGGCAACGGTCGTTGGGCGTCGAAACGCTTCTTACCTCGCATTCAAGGTCATCAAAAAGGGGTTAAAGCCGTACGTAAAGTGGTGAAACATTGTGGAAAACTGGGTATCGAAACACTGACGTTATTTGCTTTTAGTAGTGAAAACAAAAATCGCTCAAATGAAGAGGTGTCTTTGTTGTTTAAACTGTTTTTAAGTGTGCTCAAACAAGAGGTTAATAAACTTAATAAGCACAACGTCAAACTAAAAATTATTGGCGACCTTGGTCTATTCCCCCAAGAAGTACAGCAAACAGCCCTTGATGCGCAAGCACTATTGGCGAATAACACCGGGCTAACTCTGGTTATTGCTGCTAACTATGGTGGTCAATGGGATATTGCGCAAGCAGCACAACAAATTGCCAAACGCGCAGCCAATAATGAGATTAGCGCTGACGACATTAATATCGATACTTTTTCTCAGTATTTATCCTTAGCAGATCAGCCAAAAGTTGATTTATTAATTCGTACCAGTGGTGAGCTCAGAATTAGCAACTTCTTACTATGGGAAATCGCCTATAGCGAGTTGTATTTTACCGACACCCTATGGCCAGACTTTAACCCTGCAGAACTCGATAAAGCTATTGAAAGCTTTAACCATCGCGATCGTCGTTTTGGCGAACGCAAGGATAAAGCATGCTAAGCGGATTGGCTCAAAGAAGCCTGACTGCATTGGTCTTAGCGCCTACCTTTATTTGGGCAATATTTGCTTTGCCTGCACCTTATTTTTCTTACTTATTATTAGCCTTTGTTGTGCTTGGTGCTTGGGAATTTTCACGGCTCATTAAAATCACTAAACCTATTAATAGAGCCTTATTAACGGGATTTATTGTTGGTTGCACATTGGTTGCAAATAATCACGCACAAAACCCAGACAGTTTAACTGTTCTGCTTTATGTTTCTGTTGTTTGGTGGGGGTTAAATTTGTTTTGGGTGTTAAGTTACCCTAACCACACACAAACCTGGTTTGGCTCCAGTATTATTCGGTCAATGAGCGGTGTGCTGTTGTTGGCACCTATGTGGGTTGCACTGGTTAACTTACACTTAAAGGGTGATGAATATTTCTTGCTATTAATGTTGCTTATTTGGGGGGCAGATTCCGGCGCTTATTTTGTAGGTAGGAAGTTTGGCAAACGTAAGCTTGCACCCAAGGTCAGTCCTGGAAAATCTGTCGAAGGTGTTTTGGGTGGTATTGGTTTTGCCTTAATTGTAATGCTGATTTTTCTGCAAGTACAAGACGTCGCAACTGAAAAGTATTTTGGCTATCTACTACTCACGATTGTTGTTGCCAGTGTTTCTGTTTTGGGTGACTTGTTCGAAAGCTTGTTTAAGCGTGAATCAGGTATGAAAGACAGTGGTCAGATTCTGCCCGGCCATGGCGGGGTGTTAGATCGTATCGATTCACTTACCGCAGCGGCGCCGTTTTTCCTACTGGGCTTAAATCTGCTATGAAAAATATAAGCCTTTTAGGCGCTACCGGATCGATTGGTAAAAGCACCTTATCTGTGGTTGACCAGCACCCTGATAAATTTAACCTCTTTGCCCTTAGTGCTAATACTAACTGGCAGGCAATGCTTGAACTGTGTCGCCAATATCAGCCAACTTATGCCGTCATGACGAATGAAGCGGCGGCTGAAAAATTACAAGCCGCACTCAATAATGGCACTCAGGTGCTCAGTGGCGAGCAAGCTTTGTGTGATATTGCCGCGCACCAACAAACCGATTATGTCATGGCAGCCATTGTTGGTGCGGCTGGCATGGCCTCTGCTTTGGCAGCAGCTAGAGCTGGCAAACGCATTATGCTGGCCAATAAAGAATCGCTGGTTTTAGCAGGTGATATTTTCATGGATGCAGTGAAAAATTCTGGTGCAGAGCTCATTCCAGTTGATTCAGAGCACTCTGCCATCTTTCAATGCTTGCAGGGTGGTCGCTCAGGACTGAATAAAATTCAACTCACTGCCAGTGGCGGGCCGTTCTTGCACACGCCATTAAGTGAGTTGCAATCAATAACCCCTGATGAAGCTTGCGCCCACCCAAACTGGTCTATGGGTCGCAAAATTTCAGTTGATTCTGCCACAATGATGAACAAAGGGTTGGAAGTAATTGAAGCTTATTACTTGTTCGGCCTAAAACCCGAACAAATTGACGTGGTTATGCACCCACAAAGCATTATTCATTCTTCAGTTTATTTTAATGATGGTTCTACCTTGTCGCAGTTGGGCAACCCTGATATGCGTAGTGTTATATCCTATGCAATGGCTTATCCTCAGCGCATTCTCTCTGGCGTTGCGCCACTAGATTTAGCCAGCAATTCGCCATTAGAATTTTATACGCCAGACCTTGAAAAATTTGCCTGCCTCAGACTAGCCTTTGAAGCGCTCAAACAAGGTGGAAATGCCATGGGCACGATTAACGCCGCCAATGAAATTGCAGTTGATGCGTTTTTAAAGCAGACCATCAGCTTTTTGGACATTCCACGGGTTATCGAACAAACACTTACTCAAACAAAACACCTTGCCTTAAACAGTCTTGATGCCATTATTGCCAACGACCAGGAAACGCGAGACTTGGCCTCTCAAATTGTTGCTAAACATGCTTAAGCGCGCTTTATTTCTAATTATTTCCTTGCTGTTAATCAGCCCATCAAGCGTATTGGCGTATGGTGCCAATACGCCTGATCACGCCACCATCATCATTACGAAATCGCTTAATTATGATGCAAAAAAAGCCAACATTAGTCCTAAAATTATTAAAACCTTGGTGCGTGTATTTTCATGGGAAATTGATTTCAATAAGGATTTGCGAAAAGGCGATCGGTTTATTATTGTTGGCAATCCTGGTGCCAACCCCCATGCGCTAATCTACATAGGCGCAACAAAACGCGTGGCTGTTTTTTCTTACACCGACAAACATGGGCGCACAGGTTATTACGATATTAATGGGCACACACTATATCCTTCATTCCTTAAATACCCTTTGAAATATAGTCGCGTTAGCTCTAAATTCCAAAGAAAACGACTTCACCCCATCTTAAAAACTTGGCGACCACATAGGGCAGTTGACTTTGTTGCTAAAAAAGGTACGCCGGTTTATTCTGTGGCCAGTGGCGTGATCCAACATCGGAAAAACATGGGAGTGTTGGGCAACGTTGTCTACGTTAAGCATGGTAGCAATTACACCACTGTTTATGCGCACTTGTCTAAATTTGCACGCGGACTAAAGCCCTCTTCCAAGGTTAAAAAAGGTCAAGTTATTGGTTATGTGGGTTCAACTGGGCGCTCAACGGGGCCTCACTTACACTATGAATTGCGTTACAAAGGTATTCGAAAAAATCCGCTAACCCATCCGCTGCCCAAGCGAAAAAAAGTTGCCCACACTGACTTTTGGCGCTTTAAAAACAAGGCCAATACAATCTTACATCGCTTGTAAATTATTGGCTGTCTATCCAGTCTCGCCAATGTTTAACATCAAGGCTCCTCCAATATCCGCTATCTACATACTCAGACTGATATTCAGATGCCCCCTTGACCTTGTTTAAAACCGCAAACGTAATCAACTCACCAATACGTTGTTTATCTTTAGTACCAGGTACCAAAGATTCATTTCTGATGACAGCCGCAATAAAGGCAGAATTTGCATTGCCGTGCGCTTCAAAAGATTCCTCAAATAAATTTAAGGCCAAAAAGTCATTTTTAACAAAACCACCATCGCCGTCCAGCAAATACAATGCATAGTCATATAATGCAGGGTCATGACTTTGTCTCACCAATTTAATCAATATCTCGTTGGCAATACGAACTTGTGGCAGGTGGCCCATGAGTGTATTGCCGTAACGCATTTGCTTAGAGGTTTCGTACACAGCATCTAAATCATTTAGGTCGAAAGCGCCTTTCATTAGTAAAGACTGTCCGCGCATCACCACATCGCGCGAACCAATTTCGTTGCCCACTTGAATTAGCCGTAACGCACCATCGGTCAACGGTGAAGCCGTTGAAAATTGGGCTATTAGTAGGGCAGTAATTAGGAAGTTTTTTATCATCATACTATGATGTGAATTTTACCATAGACGCGCATTAATGCGTCTGACATTCGTATTTTCGATGTTAGGATTAAGGTTAAAATATTGGTAAAAATTATCAACAAAACACGCCCTTGCAAACACTATTCGAAACCTCGCTTAGCCTACCTTTAATCCAAAAAGGCAAGGTTCGCGATATTTATGATATTGACGACAAGCGCATGCTTATTGTCACCACGGACCGCCTCAGTGCGTTTGATGTTGTTTTTGATGCACCAATCAGTCAAAAAGGTGCAGTACTCACCCGTGTGGCTAACTTTTGGTTCGACAAGACCCAACACATCATCCCCAACCATTTAACGCATGAACCATTAAGCAATATACTGAGCACAGCTGAAATTCAACAAGTTGAAGGTCGTGCCATTATTGTAAAAAAACTCAAGCCATTAGCGGTAGAGGCAATTGTTCGTGGCTATATTATTGGTTCTGGTTGGAAAGACTATCAAAACACGGGCAGCGTTTGTGGCGCCAAATTACCTGATAATTTACAACTGGCAGAAAAATTACCCGAAGTGCTTTACACGCCATCTAGTAAAGCAGCTGTTGGCGAACACGATGAGAATATTGATTTTGCTGCGACTGTGGATATATTGGGCGAAGACATGGCTCAGCAAGTTAAACAAGCCAGTTTATCACTTTACCAATTTGCGGCTGATTATGCATTGTCGCGCGGTATTATTATTGCCGACACCAAGTTTGAGTTTGGCCTTGATGAGAACAACCAGCTTACTTTAATGGACGAAGTGCTGACGCCAGACTCTTCGAGATTTTGGTCGAAAGAAGACTACCAAGTAGGCACCAGTCCAAAAAGTTTTGATAAGCAAATTGTGCGCGACTATCTAGAAACACTAGATTGGAACAAGGCCCCACCCGCACCAACACTGCCCGAGCACATCGTTCAAAAAACGGCCGATAAATACTTGGAAGTACAAACCCTACTAACTCAAACTTAATCTCATGCAGCTAAGCGGACTCATTAGCAAAATGCATACCAGCCTGAGCATGGGTACAGCACAATACCAATTGCCAATTGGTGATAAGTTGCTCAATATGAATGACTTGATTGGTGAAACCATACAATTAGAGTTTAATGGTCAAATCAACTGTGCGAACTGTGGCAAGACCACCAACAAAAGTTATTCCCAAGGTTATTGCTACCCCTGTTGTCAAAAATTGGCCCGTTGTGATTTATGCATCATGAAGCCAGAAACCTGTCATCATCACCTGGGTACTTGTCGTGAGCCAAGTTGGGGGCTGGATAATTGCTTTACTCCTCACGTAATTTATTTGGCTAATTCATCCGGCGTTAAGGTTGGCATTACGCGAAAGTCTAACATTCCAAATCGATGGATTGACCAAGGTGCCGTCAGTGCGTTACCCATACTAGAAGTAGACACTCGCCTTAAATCTGGGATGATAGAGGTCGCCCTAAAAGACTTTGTAAATGACAAAACCAATTGGCGAAAAATGCTTAAAAATGAAATAGAAGTGATTGACCTCAAACAGGTACGCGACGAGTTACTACCAAAAGTTCAATTATTAGCCAATGAATTGGGTGCAAAAACGCTCAATAACGAGACTTTAGAAATTAATTACCCTGTGGTAGAATACCCAAGCAAAATTAGCTCACTAAATTTTGATAAAACGCCGCTTATTTCAGGGTTGTTAAAAGGCATTAAGGGGCAATATTTAATTTTGGATGTGGGCGTACTCAATATTAGGAAATTTGGCTCTTACAACATAACATTAACTTATTAAGGAAAAATACCATGGCAGAACTCATTATTGAAGAATTGACATTAGGCGAAGGTACGGCGTGCAAGGCCAGCGATCATGTTTCTATGCACTACACCGGCTGGCTAACCAACGGCAAAAAATTTGACTCCAGTGTTGATAGGAACGCTCCGTTTGATTTTCAACTGGGCGTTGGTCAGGTTATTCCTGGCTGGGACCAGGGCGTTGATGGCATGCAAGTGGGCGGAAAACGTAAACTAACTATTCCATCAAAATTGGCTTACGGTGAAATGGGTGCGGGCAATGTTATCCCGCCAAGTGCAACGCTTGTTTTTGAAGTAGAATTACTAGCAATTAAATAAATGAACGAAGATTTTCCCCGAATTAAACGCTTACCCGCTTACGTTTTTGCCGTTACTAACGAGCTAAAAGCAGAAGCGCGTGCGCGTGGCGAAGATATTATTGACTTTGGTATGGGCAATCCTGACCAGCCAACACCAGACCACATTGTCGAAAAATTGGTAGAGGCAGCACGCCGTAAAGACACACATCGCTACTCAACTTCTCGTGGTATTCCACGCCTTAGACGTGCAATTACCAGTTGGTATAAAAATCGTTTTGACGTTGATCTAGACCCAGAAACTGAAGCGATTGTTACCATTGGATCAAAAGAGGGGTTGGCTAACTTAGCACAAGCTGTTGTAGGCAATGGAGACACTGTATTAGTGCCCAACCCCGCCTACCCAATTCACCCATATGGGTTTGTGATTGCTGGCGCAGATATTCAACACGTGCCTTGTGGCCCTGATGATGATTTTTTTGCAGAGCTTGAACGCTCAATTAAAAACACCTTTCCTAAGCCTAAAATGTTGGTACTTAATTACCCGTCCAACCCCACCACTGAATGTGTCGAATTAGAGTTTTTTGAACGCGTTATCAAAATCGCCAAAGAGCATGAGATTTGGGTAATTCAAGATCTAGCCTATGCTGATATTGTTTTTGATGGCTATGTAGCACCCAGTATTTTGCAAGTTGAGGGCGCAAAAGACATTGCGGTTGAATTCTTCTCTTTGTCAAAAAGTTACAATATGCCAGGTTGGCGTGTGGGCTTTATGGTTGGCAACCCACTGCTTGTTGCCGCTCTGGCAAAAATTAAATCCTATCTCGATTATGGTATGTTTACCCCAATCCAGGTAGCCGCCATTGAAGCGTTGGAAGGCGACCAAAGCTGTGTTAAAGAGATTTCAAACATGTATCAAGAGCGTCGTGATGTCTTATGTGGCGGCCTACAATCCATTGGTTGGGATGTTACCCCGCCCAAAGCCACCATGTTTGTTTGGGCTAAAATCCCTGAATTTTATCAAGAAATGGGGTCGTTAGAATTCACCAAGAAGTTACTCAAGATAGCAAAAGTAGGTGTTTCGCCTGGCGTTGGTTTTGGTGATTATGGTGATAATTACGTGCGTTTTGGTCTTATTGAAAACGAACACCGTACTCGTCAAGCAGTTCGAGGTATTCGAGAAATGTTTAAACAAGATGGGTTGCTGTGAAGCTATCAGCCGAACAATTTAAACAATCAAAAAACAAGTGCTTAACGCTATTAGGCATGTCAGGCGTTGGTAAAACACACCTGTCAAAATTACTTAGCAATGAAGACAAGTGGTACCATTATTCAGGCGATTATCGTATCGGTGCCGAATACCTTAATCAGGCAATTCTTGATAACATTAAATACAACATCAGACAGGATGATTGGTTGGGTGGATTATTAGACAACCAGTCTATTAGTATTGAAAATCACATCACCTCTGATAACTTGTCATCAGTTTCTGCTTTTTTGGGCAAAGTTGGCAACCCCGAGCAAGGTGGTTTGCCGATTGATGAGTTTACTCGCCGTCAAGCGCTGCACCGAGAGGCTGAAGTTAACACCATGCTGGATGTACCTCAGTTTATTAAGAAATCATCCCAACAAGGGTTTAACCACTTTATCAATGATGCTGGCGGCAGCTTATGCGAGCTTGATGATGACAAAGTGTATCAAACCCTTGCTGAACACACACTAATCCTCTATATACGAGCCAGCAAGGTCAACAAATCAGCGTTGATTGAGCGTGCACAAACACACCCTAAGCCCTTGTATTACCAAGCGAATTTCTTAAAAGAACAGCTGGCTGTTTATCTAACTGAAAACAACCTGACTTACGTAGCACAAATTAACCCCGATGCTTTTGTTGGCTGGATTTTTCCACAATTGCTTGCGCACAGAGTGCCAAAATATGAAGCCATTGCACAAAAATACGGCTACACCATTGATAGTGAAGATCTGTATCAATGCAAAAACGCAAACGAAGTGTATGAACTCATCAATGGAGCGTTAGATTAATGCCACTCATTGCTCATTCTAGCTTACCTTCATTCACACGCCTAGAGCAAGAAGGGGAAACCATCTTGTCTAAAGATCGCGCCAACCATCAAACCATTCGCGAGCTGCATATTGGCCTGTTGAACATGATGCCAGACGCAGCACTTGAGGCCACCGAAAGGCAATTTTTCCGCCTCGTTGGGCACTCAAATCAGATTGCGCAATTCTACTTACACCCGTTTACGCTTTCCTCGATCAAACGTGGCGATAAAGCCCAAGCTCATGTTGATCAACATTATCAAAGTTTTGACGACATCAAAGCGCAAGGCTTAGACGCACTTATTATTACAGGCGCTCACATTGAAGAAGCTGACTTACAAAAAGCACCTTTTTATGATCAGCTCAAAGAGGTAATTGAGTGGTCATATGATAATATCACTTCGACTTTATGCTCTTGCTTAGCCACCCACGCGGTGCTAGAATTTCGTTATGGACAAAAAAGACAAGCCATTGGCGAAAAGTGTTGGGGCGTATTTCCACACCAAGTGCTTGACCGACAACATCCGCTCATGAGCGGTGTCAACACTTGTTTTGATGTGCCGCATTCCCGTTTTAATGAAATTTCCAAAGCACAGTTTGACAAAGCAGGTGTTAAGATATTGGTCGATAGTAAGGTCGGTGCACACTTATGTGTCAGTGAAGACTTGCTTAGAATTGTATTTTTCCAAGGACACCCAGAATACGACACCATTAGCCTACTAAAAGAATACAAGCGTGAGGTGATCTCATTTTTAAATAAAGACAGAAAAGACTATCCGTCTTTTCCAAGCAATTATTTAAGTCCACAAAATAAAGCCATCTTAAACGAGTTTAAAACTAAACTGCTCGATGGCGAGTTTAATATAAACGACTTCCCTGAAGCGCTGATCAGCCAAACCTTGGGCAACACCTGGCATGATGCTACCAGCGGTATAATCAATAACTGGATTGGCTGTGTTTATCAAGTCACTCACGAAGACATTAATAAACCGTTTATGGACGGCATTGACCCGAACGACCCGCTCAACCTAAAATAATGAGTTCAATTTCAAAACCACTATTACAGTGGTTTGATCAGCATGGGCGGCACTCCTTGCCCTGGCAGGCGTCACACAGCAGTCCGGCCAATATTTACCATGTTTGGCTTAGTGAAATCATGTTGCAACAAACGCAAGTCAGCACAGTGATCGATTATTTTAATAATTTCATTCGCCACTTTCCAAGCTTGACGGCATTAGCTGATGCTAGCGAAGACAACGTTTTAGCACAATGGGCTGGGCTGGGTTATTACGCTAGGGCGCGTAATCTACATAAAAGTGCAAAAATTATTATGCAAGATTATCAAGGGGTGTTTCCCGATAACATTGAACAGGTTGTGGCCTTGCCAGGCATTGGTGAATCAACGGCAGGAGCTATTTTATCCATTAGCCACAACCAAAATCATGCCATATTAGATGGCAACGTAAAACGCGTATTATCTCGCTATCATCAAGTAAAAGGTCATTATGGTCAAGCTCAAACACTCAAACAACTTTGGGCGCTAGCCAAACAACACACGCC
>DNJI01000118.1 GCA_003489145.1 Gammaproteobacteria bacterium
TTCATCAATACGATTAACAAACTCTGGCCTAAAGTGTTCACTAACAAGTTTGATTAACTCTGCATTCATGTCCTTTCCTGGGTTTTCTTGGATTAGGTGAGAACCTAAATTCGAGGTCATTACAATCACCGTATTTTTAAAGTCAACCGTGCGACCTTGACCATCAGTTAAGCGACCATCATCTAAAACTTGCAGAAGTACGTTAAATACATCTGGATGGGCTTTTTCGATTTCATCTAGCAGGATGATTGAATATGGCTTGCGTCGTACTGCTTCAGTTAATACACCACCTTGTTCGTAGCCTACATAACCCGGAGGTGCGCCAATCAAACGAGAAACAGAATGCTTCTCCATGAATTCACTCATATCGACACGCACTATTGCTTGTTCGGTATCAAATAAGAAATCTGCCAAGGCTTTAGTTAGTTCGGTTTTACCCACACCGGTAGGGCCCATAAATAGGAAGGAACCATCAGGGCGATTAGGATCGCTCAAGCCTGCACGTGAACGACGTACTGCATCAGAAATTACCTTAACGGCTTTGTCTTGACCAACCAAGCGCTTGTGGATAATACTTTCCATTTGTAAAAGTTTGTCTTTTTCACCTTCCATCATCTTGTCCACAGGAATGCCAGTCCATCTTGCGACAATATGGGCGATTTCATCTTCGGTAACTTTGTTTCTAAGCAGGGTCATTTCTTCGACATCTGCACTTTCTGCTTGTGTTATTTTTTCTTCCAATGTTGGAATAATGCCGTATTGAAGTTCACTCATTTTGGCAAGATCATTGTTTCGATGTGCTGTTTCTAAATCAGTTTTAGCTTGCTCTAATTCTTCTTTTAAATGTTGTGCACCTTGAACCACCAGCTTTTCTTTTTTCCATATTTCTTCCAAATCTGCATATTCTTTTTCTTGCGATTTAATGGTCTCTTTAAGATCTTTAAGGCGCTCTTTTGAAGCCTTATCTTTTTCCTTTTTTAGCGCCATGCGCTCAATTTTCAGCTGCACTAATTTACGATCAAGCTTATCCATTGATTCGGGTTTCGAGTCAATTTCCATACGAATTTGTGAAGCCGCTTCATCAATCAGATCAATGGCTTTATCAGGCAGTTGTCTATCAGTAATGTAGCGAGTGGAATAGGTAACTGCTGCAATAATGGCTGGATCGGTGATTTCTACACCATGATGCACCTCGTATTTTTCTTTAAGTCCACGCAAAATAGCAATGGTATCTTCTTGTGTTGGCTCATCGACCAATACTTTTTGAAAGCGGCGCTCGAGTGCAGAGTCTTTTTCGATATATTCACGATATTCGTCTAAGGTGGTCGCACCCATACAGTGAAGATCTCCGCGAGCCAATGCTGGCTTAAGCATATTTCCAGCATCCATTGCACCATCACCTTTGCCCGCGCCAACCATAGTATGAAGCTCGTCAATAAACAGTATTACTTGGCCTTGTTCGGCTTCAAGTTCTTTAAGTACCGCTTTTAAGCGTTCTTCAAATTCACCACGGTATTTAGCACCCGCTACCAATGAAGCCATATCGAGTGATAGTAATCGCTTGCCTTTAACGCCTTCAGGTACTTCATTGTTAATAATGCGTTGCGCCAAACCCTCGGCAATGGCGGTTTTTCCCACACCGGGCTCACCAATGAGTACTGGATTGTTCTTGGTTCGGCGTTGCAGCACTTGAATGGCACGACGGATTTCACCATCACGACCAATGACAGGATCAAGCTTGCCATCAATTGCCATTTGGGTTAAATCAGTTGTGTATTTGTCTAAAGCATCTCTTTGTGTTTCTGCATTTTGATCGTTCACAGTTTCACCTCCTCTTAGGTTTTCAATCATGGTTGTAAGTTGTATTTCATTCACGCCATGCTTTTTTAATAGTTGGGTTGTTGCATCATTGCCTTTGATAATAGCCAATAAAAATAACTCGGTAGTGAGATAGCTATCTCCTCGATCGATAGCTAATTTATCGGTTTGATTCAATAGACGTAATAAATTTTGTGAAATATTAATATCACCCGTTGGATTGTCCAACGAAGCCAATTGATTCACTTGTGTCTCAATATCAGATTTTAATTTGGCGAAGTCTGTCGAGCATTGAGATAAAAGGCTACTGACTGTGCTAGATGAATCACCGACCATTGCGCTGAGCACGTGCAAGGCTTCAATCACACTGTGATTAAAGCCATTGGCAAGTGATTGTGCATGAGCTAAATCCTGCTGAAATTGAGCCGTTAATTTATTAATATCCATGTATTATCTTGATGTTTTATTGTTAAGTTGCTTACTATCTATGGGATGATATGACGATATTCAAGGTCGTAAATAAAATATTATGTTAAATTTAGTATTGTTTGAACCAGAGATTCCTAACAACACCGGCAGTTTGATTCGTCTAAGTGCCAACATGGGCGCGAGTCTGCATTTAATTAAACCCTTTGGTTTTGAAATTACAGACAAACGCCTGAGACGAGCGGGGCTTGACTATAAGGAGTTAGCACAAGTCTATGAGTATGAAAATTTTGAAGATTATTTGGCTACGGCCAAACCAGATCGATTGTTTGCAGTGAGCTCTAAAGTATCTACTGGCTATGCTGACGTTAATTATCAAAGTGGTGATTCATTTTTATTTGGCCCTGAAACACGAGGCTTACCACAAGAAATTTTGGATCAATATCCAGGCATTACTTTACCAATGCAAGCAGGTTCACGTAGTTTGAATTTGTCGAATTGCGTTTCAATTGTGGCTTATGAAGCTTGGCGTCAGCTTAGTTTTGTTACATTATAAGCATTAGTAAAGTCTTTAATATTGGCTATTTTCTTGCCGGCTAATTGAACTTTCTCTAAGCTCAATACGCCATCACCAGTTGCTACATGGCAAACACCTTTGGTGCATTTAATTACTTCACCTGGCTTTTCGTCATAGGCAAGACCTACGACGGTGGCTGATAAAATACGTAATACTTTGCCTTCAAATTTGTCACTTTGTGCATGCGTTTGAGCGATAGGGTAAGGGTTAAACGCCCTAATTTGTTGGTTGATTTGGACGGCACTCTGCGACCAATCAATCCAAGCTTCATCTTTGCTGAGTTTTTTGGCATAGGTGATACCGGCTTCATCTTGAACAGTAGGTGTGAGTCGTTCAAGATTTTCAAGTGCCTCGATAATACCTTGTGCACCAAGAATGGCTAATTTATCATGTAGAGATTGCGCTGTGTCGGACTCGGTAATGGCACAAGTTTTTTCTAGCAGAATATCACCGGTATCTAGCCCTTCATTCATTTGCATGATACCTATACCGGTTTGTGTATCACCTGCTAAGATTGCGCGTTGAATAGGGGCCGCACCACGCCAACGTGGTAATAGTGATGCATGAATATTGAGACAGCCATATTTGGGTGTTTCTAATACAGTTTTAGGTAAGAGTTGTCCGTAGGCCACCACCACCATGATATCTGCATTAAGGCTGGCTAGAATTTGTTGTTCGGCTTCATCTTTTAAGCTTTCAGGTTGAAAAATAGCCAGATTGTATTCTAGTGCTTTTTCTTTTACTGGGCAAGCGCTCAGAACACGACCACGACCTTTCGGGCGATCCGGCTGACAGTAAACACCTTTAATGTCGTGCCCTGTATTAATGAGTGATTCTAGAACACCAACAGAAAAATCAGGCGTGCCTGCAAATATAATACGCATACTTTTAGAATGCATTACTTTAGAGATTTTCGAGCAGTTTTTATCGCAGCCTTAACTTGATTGGGTGCAGTTGCACCTAAATGATCACGCGCACAAAGTGAACCCTCTAAAGAGAGTATATCGAACACATCGTTTTCAATGCGATCATCAAAGGCTTGCAATTCTTCCAGGCTTAACTCGCTAAGATCTTTTTGGTGTTCAATGCCATAAGACACAGACTGTCCAACCACTTCATGTGCATCACGGAAGGGTAAGCCTTTCTTGACCAAATAGTCTGCCAGATCAGTCGCTGTGGTATAACCTTTTTTAGTTGAGTTATACATATTATCACGCTTGGTTTCAATGGTTGGCACCATGTCAGCGAACACACGTAAACAAGCCTTAAGCGTATCAACGGTGTCAAACAGCGGCTCTTTGTCTTCTTGGTTGTCTTTATTGTAGGCGAGTGGCTGTGACTTCATGATGGTTAATAATGAAGTCAGGTTGCCATACACACGGCCGGTTTTTCCACGGACTAATTCTGGCACATCAGGATTTTTCTTCTGTGGCATAATCGATGAACCTGTACAGAAGCTATCTGGTAGTTCGATAAAATCAAACTGTGCACTTGACCAAAGAATGAGCTCTTCAGAAAAACGAGACAAGTGCATCATAATAACGCTTGCCGCAGACAAGAACTCAATGGCAAAATCTCGATCACTAACCCCATCAAGCGAGTTGGTACAAATACGCTCAAAACCTAGTAGTTCTGCTGTACGTTCGCGATTAATTGGATAAGTGGTGCCTGCTAATGCGGCACTTCCTAATGGCATTGAATTCATACGTTTACGACAATCAACTAGACGTTCAGCATCACGTGATAGCATTTCAAAATAGGCCATCATATGGTGCCCAAAACTGACGGGTTGGGCGGCTTGTAAATGAGTAAAGCCAGGCAAAATAGTGCCTGCTTCTTTTTCAGATAAATCAAGTAGTGCTAATTGTAAGCGCTTAATTTCTACACTGATTGCATCCACTTGATCACGTAGATACAAACGAATATCAGTGGCTACTTGATCATTGCGTGAACGACCTGTGTGTAGTTTTTTACCAGCATCACCACAAATAGCAGTCAGACGAGATTCGATATTCATGTGCACATCTTCTAGTGCAACTGACCATTCGAATTCTCCTGCATTAATTTCATCTGAAATTTGATTAAGACCCTCAATGATTTGGTCTTTTTCATCCGAGGTAAGTATGCCAACTTCGCTAAGCATAATTGCATGTGCAACTGAACCCTGAATGTCATACGGCGCAAGGATTTTATCAAAAAATACTGAGGCGCCGAAAATTTTCACGAACTCATCAGTCGGCTCGTTAAAGCGTCCACCCCAAGATTGATTAGTTTTTTTAGTCATAGTTCAGCACTCATTCGTTTATGTAATTTTTTAGTTGATTTTTCAATCGCCTCATCTAGATCTGTCCAATAATACTCTTCACTAGGTACGCCTACAATTTTACCCAGAATTGAGCCATAATTATCCACCAGCATCACAGTTGGAAAAAAATTAACGGCACGCTTAAAAGCGAATTCATTGTGTGAAACTTCTTCATTATAAAAATTATTGATTTCGTCAAAGCTTTGCGCATCAATATGACGGATGATAATTTTTTTGTTATATTCACCCATTGTTGCCATTGGGCTCAAAACTTCTTCTTTGATTATTTTGCAATATCCACAGTCAGGGATGGAAAACATTATTAAAATAGGTATCTTTTGTTTCCAAACTTTTTGAGCATCCATTAAAAAGTCTTTTGCAACTGGCAGGGTGAGCTCTTCAGCTATACTGACGTTTGAAAACAAGAGTAAAAAAAGTAAACTGTATCGAATCATTTATCCTATTTTAATACAAAGCATGAATAAAACTTTAAAAATTGCAACACGTAAAAGTCCATTAGCCTTATGGCAAGCTGAACATGTTAAAGCCAGGTTAGAATACCATCACCCCGGTTTGAAGGTTGAGTTAGTTAAGATGACCACCAAAGGTGATCAAATACTCAATTCCCCATTGTCTAAAATTGGCGGTAAAGGCCTGTTTATTAAAGAGCTTGAAGTCGGAATGATGGAGGGTGTTGCAGATATAGCTGTACATTCAATGAAAGATGTGCCCTACGAAATCCCACCAGGATTTGAACTCGGTGCAATACTTAAACGCGAGAATCCATTTGATGCGTTTGTTTCTAATCATTATGAAAGTATTGATGATTTACCTCAAGGCGCCAAGGTCGGTACTTGCTCTATGCGTCGTATTGTGCAGCTCAAAGCCCTTCGACCTGATTTAGAAATATTGGATCTACGTGGTAACGTAAATACGCGATTGCAAAAACTCGATGACGGTGAATATGATGCGATTATTTTGGCTTGTGCTGGCTTGATTCGTTTAAAGTTTGAAGATCGTATTAAACAACAAATTTCAGCTGAGCAATCATTGCCAGCGGTTGGTCAAGGTGCAGTTGGTATTGAAATTCGTGAAAATGATCAAGAAATTCTAGATTTAATCGCCCCTTTAATTGACACTGAGACCTCTTATAGAATTACCTGTGAACGCGCTATGAATGCCCGCCTTGAAGGTGGGTGTTCAGTGCCTATTGCCGGATATTCTACCATTGAAGATGACCAAATCACGCTAACAGGCTTGGTGGGTAATGTAGATACGGGTGTTATTTTAAAAGAACAGGTTAGTGGATCCATTGATGAGTCAGAGCAGCTGGGTACGGTGTTAGCTGACAAGTTGATTTCATTAGGTGCTAAGGATATTTTAAAAGGATAGTGATGCCAACACCCATTGATCAACAGACTTTAGAACAATTACAAGATTGGACAATCCTTGATGAAAAACTACATCGAGTTTTTATCTTAGATAATTTTGTTCAAGCTTTTGGTTTTATGACACAAGTTGCCATTGTGGCTGAAAAAATGAATCATCATCCTGAATGGTCTAACGTTTATAAAACCGTTAGGGTTGATTTGACCACCCATAGCGAAGGCTGTATAACCCAATTGGATGCTGAATTAGCAGCGAAGATGGATGATATTTTCCACAAAATGAATCATAAAGGATAGTTAAATATGTTGAGATCAATCGAAAAAAGCTTTTTTAAAATCGTACAACGCCTAGGCTTATTGCTTGCAATACTTTCGTTTATTGCTGTTTTGGTATTGGGCTTTATTAGTTATCAAAAAATTAGCCTTGAAGCAAATGATCAAACTAATATCCCTATGATTTATTTTTCAGATTATCAAAATCCTATCAGTACTCAGCCAAAGAAAACAAAACAAGTTTTAAAAACTAAAGAAGAGGCCGGGTTTGACCAAGAGTTCAACACCCATGTAGATACAATTACTTCTAATTTAGAAAAGCTACCCGATACGGTGATTGATAAAACAGACTTAAAGTCAAAGGTTAGGATTTTGGTCAAAATTAAATCCAACCCTTATACTAAAAACTTGCAACTGGCTTACGTGAAATCATTGGCTAAACTAACCAAAAAAATGGCTATTGTAGGTGGCAATAAAACCAATGTTGACGAGTTTCTCAAGTGGCATGATCAAGAATTTTCTAAACAAGTTGATACAAATAAAGAACTAAATATACAACAATTTATTTTGGTTAAGATGGCTACACTTAAGATAGAAGAAGTAGTAGGCTATAGCATGTTAGTTGTAGCAGCGGCAATATTTGGCATCTTCATCATGTTTGTAATGATGTTGGTGATGCTGCGAATTGAGCGCAATACTCGATAGTAATTCATATGCAAGCAATCGGGTTTAATGGCGTTGAATTTATTGAGTTTGAAAAAGAAACAGCCCCACCTAAAGGTCGAGATTTAATCGTAGAAATACAAGCCATTTCTATCAATCCGATTGATACCAAAGTTAAGCAAACAGTTACTAAAGACAGTCCTCTAAAAATTTTAGGTTATGACGCAGCAGGTGTTGTCATCTCTGTGGGTGACCAAACCTCTCTTTTTAAAGTGGGCGATGAAGTTTTTTATGCCGGTGACATGACCAGAGACGGCTCTAACGCCACCCATCAACTGGTGGATGAGCGGCTTGTTGGTCGCAAACCAAGCTCTCTTAGTTATGGGCAAGCGGCAGCTTTGCCACTCACCAGTATTACCGCTTGGGAATCGTTATTCGATCGTTTAAAAATCACCAAAACAGATCATGATAAAACTTTATTATTAATCGGTGCTGCTGGTGGTGTGGGCTCTATGGCGATCCAATTTGCCAAACAAGTGGTTGGCATAAAGGTTATTGCCACAGCTTCCCGTGCCGAATCTAGCGACTGGTGTAAACAAATGGGCGCCGACATAGTGATTGATCACCATGACCTTATAGAGCAGTTTAAAGATAGCCATCTTGACGCACCTGACTTTATCCTGTGTATGGGCGATCCAGATGAATATTTTGAAACCATGGCTGAGTTGATCGCAGTACAAGGCAGTATTTGTTTGTTGGCCAATGCGGGCAAAGACTACAACATTAATTTACTCAAAGCTAAAAGTATTACCTTAGTTTGGGAGATGATGTTTACCCGTTCTATGTTTACAACAAAAGACCTTGTAAAGCAGCATGAATTGTTAAATGAAGTGGCAGACTTGGTCGATAGTGGAAAAGTAGTAACCACAGTAACACGTCAGCTGAACCCAATCAATTTAGAAAATATTGTCAAAGCACACACAATGATTGAGACGGGAGTTATGATTGGTAAGCTAGTGATTACTCACTAAATAAGGCATCAACAAATTCATTAGCATTAAACGGCTTAAGATCATTAATACCTTCACCGACACCAATATAACGAATAGGTAAATTTAACTCATCAGAGATGGCAAACAACACGCCGCCTTTAGCAGTACCATCAAGCTTGGTGATACTGATGCCGCTAAGCTCAATGGCTTTGTTAAATTCGATTGCTTGATTAACTGCATTTTGCCCAGAGCCACCATCAATTACCAGCATGGTTTCATGCGGTGCATTTTCATTGTGTTTTTTCAAAACGCGCTTGATTTTCTCTAATTCTTGCATCAGATTGCCTTGCGTGTGCAATCTTCCAGCAGTATCAGCAATCAAAATATCAATATTTTTAGCTTTGGCTGACTCATAAGCATCATAAATTACCGAGGCAGCATCAGCACCTGTGGCTTGGGCAACAACCGGTATTTTGTTGCGCTCACCCCAAACCTTGAGTTGCTCGACTGCTGCTGCACGAAAGGTATCGCCCGCAGCTAACATCACCGATTTTCCTTGATTTTGGAATAACTTGGCCAACTTACCAATGGTGGTGGTTTTTCCTGCGCCGTTAATGCCCACGACTAAAATCACAAACGTTTCT
>DNJI01000044.1 GCA_003489145.1 Gammaproteobacteria bacterium
CCAGATACATCTTGTTGTACAGCGATTAAATCAGGGATACCACCACCTTTTTCAAATTCTGAACGCACTGTGTGACCTGGCGCCTTAGGAGCAATCATAATGACATTAAGATCTGCTCTTGGGGTGATCATTTCATAATGAATATTTAAACCATGTGCAAATGCTAATGTCGCACCTTCTTTAAGATTTGGCTCGATATTATCCGTATAAATTTTAGCTTGAAATTCGTCAGGCGCTAAAATCATCACTAGATCTGCCCATGCAGTTGCATCTTCAACTGACTTAACAGCTAAACCAGAACCTGTTGCTTTTTGTGCACTAGCAGAACCATCTCGCAATCCAACTACAACTTCTACACCAGAATCTTGTAAGTTATTTGCATGGGCATGGCCTTGTGAACCATAACCAATAATTGCAACTTTCATGCCTTTAATAATGTTTAAGTCTGCGTCTTTATCGTAATATCTATTCATTTTTTTCCTCTTTATGTTGTTAACCTTCTCTTTTCTGACAAACGCCGGTTACGCCTGTTCTTGAAACTTCTAGAATTTTAGATGCATCTAGCGAATCTAAAAATTCATTAATTTTTTTACTTTGTCCTGCAACTTCAATCAAATAAGTATCTTCTGACACATCAATAATCTTGCCTGAAAACTGATCAATTTGTCGATCAATGTCTGCTTGTGTGTTTGGATTAACGTCAATTTTAACTAATAATAACTCACGTTCAACATGCTCTGTTGCTGTCAAATCTACTACTTTGACTACATCAATGAGTTTTTCAAGTTGTTTTACAATTTGCTCAATGATATTATCATCACCAACACTCACAATTGTCATTCTTGACAAGGTAGGATCATTGGTAGCTGCCACAGTTAATGACTCGATGTTAAAGCCGCGTGCCGAAAAAAGCCCGGCAACTCTAGACAGAGCGCCGGCTTCATTTTCTAACATTACTGAAATAATATGCCTCATAGCTATACCAAGTTTAACCCTGAATCGTTCGTAGAAGCCATTTCATCGCGTCCTGCTAATAACATTTCATGATGTCCTGCACCTGATGGAATCATTGGGAATACATTTTCAGTTGGGTCTGTCAAAATATCGATAAATACTGTTCTGTCTTTTTGCTTGAACGCCTCAATCAGTGCTGGCTTTAAATCGGTTTCTTTTTCTACCTTGATACCAATATGGCCATAGCTTTCCGCCAACTTCACAAAATCAGGTAAAGCATCCATATAAGACATTGAATAACGCTTATCATAGAAAAACTCTTGCCACTGACGTACCATACCCAAATAGCCATTATTAATATTAATGATTTTAACGGGTGTATGGTATTGCAACATAGTTGACAACTCTTGTAGCATCATCTGAATACTACCGTCACCGGTGACACAGGCTACATCTCGATCAGGGTCTGCTAATTTTGCACCCATGGCTGCTGGCAAACCGAACCCCATGGTTCCAAGTCCGCCTGAATTAATCCAACGACGCGGCTTGTCAAATGGATAGTACTGCGCCGCCCACATTTGATGTTGACCTACGTCAGAAGTAACAATAGCCTCTCCTTTGGTCACTTCATACAATGCTTCAATAACTGTTTGTGGCTTAATCACACCTTGTTTGGTTCTGTACGCCATAGAGTCTACTGAGCGCCAGTCATTGATTTGCTTCCACCACGAGTCTATATTTTCTAATTTTTTAGTATCCAGACTCTGAATAAGCGCCTGCAACACATCGTTCACTTGTCCAATAATAGCAACATCAACACCCACCACTTTACCAATGGTGGAAGGGTCGATATCAATATGAATGATTTTTGCGTAAGGACAGAATTTTTCTAAATTTCCAGTAATGCGGTCATCGAATCTTGCGCCCACAGTAATAATACAGTCTGAATCATGCATTGCCATGTTTGACTCGTACGTACCATGCATTCCCAGCATACCTAAAGACTGTTTATCTGTTGCAGGAAATGCACCCAAACCCATTAGCGTCTGTGTGATTGGAAATCCAGTATTGTGCGTCAGGGTTGTTAAGGCTTTACTAGCATTGCCAATCACGCTGCCACCACCTGAATAAATAATAGGTTTTTTAGCCTTTTCAATGATTGCAATTGCTTTTTTAATCTGCTCAGCATCAACTTGAACTTCAGGTTGATATGAGCGCATTTTTATCGTTTGAGGGTAACCCTCGTATTCAGTTTCAGCAATGGTTGCGTCTTTGGTAATGTCAATCAAGACAGGACCTGGACGCCCTGTTGTCGCGATATAAAAGGCTTTTTTAACTGTCTCAGCAATATCGTCAGCATTTTTAACCAAAAAATTATGCTTTACACATGAGCGCGTAATACCGACTGCATCAACCTCTTGAAAGGCATCACTACCGATTACTGGAGAAGGCACTTGGCCAGAAACAACCACCATTGGAATAGAGTCTGTAAACGCAGTGGCAATACCTGTAACTGCATTAGTCAAACCAGGGCCTGAGGTAACGAGTGCTACACCGCATTTACCACTAGTGCGCGCATAACCATCTGCAGCGTGCACAGCACCCTGTTCATGACGAACCAAAATATGATCAATTGCCGTACAAACATTTAATGCATCGTAGATATGTAGAACTGCCCCACCCGGGTATCCAAAGATGTGCTTCACGCCTTCACTTTTCAAGCAATCAATTAGTATTTGCGCACCATTTAACTTCATCACTTCTTTGAAAGAATAAAAACCTTCAGATTATACCTAAGGTGCACTTAATACAACTATCAGTTTATAAGGAATTTTGCCAATCTTCGGAGTAGAATTGAATCGGAGAATCTTCAGATTCAAATGTTTCAATTGACCAAGTGTCTGGTCTTTCAAGAATGGCTGATAATAATTGATCATTTAATAAGTGGCCAGTTTTATAGCCTTCGTAATGACCGATAAGATTAGAGCCTAATAAATACAAATCGCCCACAATATCTAAAATTTTGTGTTTGACAAATTCATTTTGATAACGCATGCCATCTTCATTGAGAACATCGTCGTCACTGAGTGCGATGGCGTTATCCATACTCGCACCAAGTGCTAAGTTTTGTCGCTGCATCATCTCTACATCTTTCATATAACCAAAGGTTCTGGCACGAGAAATTTCTTTCAAATAGGACTGTTGAGCAAAATCAATACTGAGTTTTTGCCCGCTCTCTTTTACCTTCTTATGATCAAAATCAATTTCAAGTGTTACTTTGAACCCCTCATAAGGAGAAACTTGTGCCCAAGCATCTCCATTTTCAATTCTAACGGTGTCTTTAATAACAAAAAAACGCTTGTGCACATCTTGCTCTTGAATACCAGCAGATTGCACTAGGAAAATAAATGGTGCTGAAGAGCCGTCCATAATTGGCACTTCAAAGGAATCTAACTCTACCAAAACATTATCAATACCCAAAGCCGAAAAAGCACTCATGAGGTGTTCAACCGTAGAAACCTTAACTCCTTGGTTTTCAAGACCGGTTGAAAGCACGACCTCGTTAACAAAGGCGTTGTGTGCTCTAACCAACTTACCACCAACATCCATACGCCTAAAAACCACACCATGATCAGCCTCAGCAGGAATTAACGTCATGTTAACCACGCCACCACTGTGAATACCGATGCCACGTGCTTTAACGGTTTTTTTAATTGTTCTTTGTTTGATCATAAATATACTAAAGTTTTGTACTAAGGTGATCTCTAATTTTACTCAAAATACTTGTTTGTTTGTTTGTTTGTTTCCCTCTAAAGTTAAAATCAGACTCGTTAGGCTCAAACAATAATAATCCTAAAGCACAAGCATAAGCAGGATCTTTAAGGCTATCTTCAAATTGTAACTTTTTAGTTGTAATTTTATCAACATTAATACACCCAAGTTTAGTTCTAACAGTAACGCAGCTTAGCATTAGCATATCACAACCCTTAATCTTAGCACCACCACCCGCCAAAACAAAGCCAGATTTTAGTGAACGATCAAGTTGTTGAGATTGTAAAACTTTTTTAATTGAAGAAAATATAGTCGAATAAGACTGCTCAATCACTTCAACTAACGATTGTTGTGATAAGTAGTGCTCACTTTGATCAGGGTCATCATCGTCATTGATCTGTTGAAACGGAACCAATTTATCTTCTCGAATAGATTTTACTTGTGCATCCCCATACTCAAGCTTTAAACGCTCAGCCTCTTCAAAAGAAGTGTCAAATGCATAGGCAATATCTTCAGTAATTTGATCTCCGCCCTTTTGGATAACCGCACTATAAGTAATACCACCTTTAGTAAAAACAGATAAATTAGTCACGCCAGCACCTATGTCAACTAAACAAACACCATTATCTTTTTCATCTTGCGTAATATAGGCCTCACTACTTGCCATTGAGTTTAGTACAATATTGTTCAAACCAAATCCACTACCGTTGATACTTTGTTCGATTGCACTTACACATTGGTTAGATACTGTCACAATATGCATATTGACTTCTAAATTAGTTGCTGTTTGACCAACAGGATATTTAGTAACAACACCCTGATGCGTGGCCGAATCTTTGTCCAATATAAAATGATTAATAACACTACTAATAACTTGTTTATTAGTAGGTGTTGGAATACCGCAAGCATTTTTAACAGCAGATTTCACATTGCCTTCACTAACTTCATTTGTCGGTAGAAAGGTATGTCCATCTCGGTTAATCACGGTTAGGTGTGGGTCAGAGATATTTGTACTGACATTAAAGATACTTTTAATATCACAACTTAAACAAGCAACTTCTGCTACTTTTTTAATGGCCTGACTTGCTTGATCTGCATCAACAATAACACCTTTTTTGACGCCAGCCGAATCTCCTATAGCATGTCCAGTGACAGTGAACTTTCCATTTTCTTCATCAGCAAGCAAAACAACAATCTTACGACTGCCAATATCAACACTTACAATAAAATTACTATCAGCCATTCTTATTTTTTTGATCTAACTCTATAAATTCTAACCACTCATACAAATGACCTAATTCAACCGTGGCACCACTTAATAATCGTCGAAATTTCTTGGCATAGGGTTGTCCATGATACAAACCTAAAATATGTCGTGTCATTGAGCGGATCGGCACCCCTTGATTGCTTTGATTTTTCATGTATTCAATAAAGTCTAATAATACTTGTTCGCGACTCAATTTTGTTGTATTTTGTTTGTAAATTTTTGCATCAACATCACAAAGCAAATAAGGCTGATGGTAAACAACCCTGCCAAGCATGGTGCTATCTACCCTATCTAAATGATTCAGTGCGTCTTCTAAACAATTAATACCACCATTAATGCCAATGGTTAATTCGGGGAAATCTTGCTTAATTTGATATACCCAATCGTAATTGAGTGGTGGTACTGTACGATTTTCTTTTGGACTTAAGCCTTTTAACCACGCCTTACGCGCATGAATGATAAACGTATCACAGCCTGCTTGCTCAACCGTGGTAACAAAGTTAACCAATTCTTCATAACTCTCCATGTCATCAACACCAATACGAGACTTTAGAGTGATGGGTAAATCACTCGCTTGTTTCATGGCATCAACACATTCTGCCACTACTTGCGGCGTGTTCATCAAACAAGCACCGAAGCTTCCTGATTGCACTCTATCTGATGGACAGCCGGCATTAATATTTACTTCATCATAACCCCAATCTTGGGCAATCTTGGCACACTGTGCCATCTCGCTTGGATCACTACCACCCAATTGCAATACCAGCGGATGCTCATCTTCATGGTAGTCTAGTAAGCGCTTTTTATCACCATGTAAAATAGCCTTACTGGTAATCATCTCAGTGTAGAGTTGTGCTTGTTTTGACATTAGACGATAGAAATATCGACAATGTCGATCAGTCCAATCCATCATTGGCGCAACGCTAAATTTATGCGGATAGTTCATCGACTAAAGTCTGTATAACAAAATCAACACTACTAGCCACCACGGTTTCTCGATCACCTGAAAAGTGTTGAGTCTTAACGAAGTGCTTATCTTTAACGTAAAAACCAAAACACACCATGCCTACTGGCTTTTCTACTGTGCCACCTGTTGGGCCAGCGATACCGGTAATCGAGACAGCAATATCACTATGAGAATTTTGAACCAGACCATTAACCATCTGAAAAGCTGTTTGTTCGCTCACAGCACCAAACTGCTCTAAAATTTCAACATCAACATCAAGCATATCCATCTTTGCTTGATTGCTATAAGTGATATAGCCTCGATCAAAATAAGTAGATGAGCCTGAAACACTGGTTAATAAGGCAGACAAATTGCCACCTGTACAAGACTCTGCTACTGATAGAGTCAATGATTGATCGGTAAGGAGCTGACTTAAGGTTTGTATTTTCATTGCAATAATTTAAGGTGCGAGTGCCGCTTGTACAATCTCAAAAATATCATTCGATAAATCATCCGTGGCTAAAATAGCTTCTAGTTGTTGTTTTTGTAGTTCGCGTAATTCAGGTGTGTAACGCTTCCAGTGATTATAAATACTTACCAGTCGTGCCCCAATTTGTGGGTTAGAAGTGTTGAGCTTAATAATCACCTCGGTGAGTAATTCATAACCTTGCTGATTGTGAAACTGAACAAAATTACTGGCAAAACTACCAATGACACTACGCAATCGATTCGGCGTGTTAAATGAAAATAACGCATGCTGCATCAATTGCTTAATATCATCCACCCCATTTTCAGCTGCCAATGCTTGAGCAGCAAACCACTTATCCATTACCTGGACATCGTGCTGATAAAGTGTAAACATTTGTTGGATTGCTTGATCCTGATGCGAATTATCAACTGACAATAAGGCGTTAAAGGCAGCCAGACGATCACTCATGCAATTGGCTGATTCAAACTGATGATAGGCTAGATCAAACTCACCTGCTTTAACCAAATAAGACAAACAGGTATTCTTTAATGATCGATTACCTACCGCTCCTGGTGTGAGTTCAAACACATCAGCAGTGTTCAACCTATTGTAAATACTAAGTAAGACAGGCTTGAAACGCTGAACGATTTTATCAATAACCGCTTCTCGTTTTTGTTTGGCCTCAATAATATTAATCTCATCCATTTGCAAGTGAATCAATCGCTCTGATGGCAGAGTCAATAATTCACTTATTAACGCGTTATCGGTTTCTTTAGTCAGAATATTTTCAAAAGCACTAAACAATGCACCTTCATCAATCTGCTCAGGATTAAGTATTAATGATGACCATAACGCTTGTGCATTATCCCAACGACTAAATGCATCAGTATCATGCTCACATAAAAAGATTTTTTGCTCAGTATTAAGATTTGAAGTCAGTTTAATAGGTGCTGAAAAACCACGCAACCAAGATGGTGTGGGTTCATTTTGAATATCTTTGAATTCAAACGTTTTTTGATTTTGATCTAACACCAAAATACCTTGTTCGATCTCTTCACCTCGTTGATTCATCAAACCATAACGGATCGGTAAATAGTAAGTGTGCTTGCCCTCTTGTTTAAAAGTCGCTTTGTAAGTTTTTTGCTGGGCATCATACTCAGTGTTTACTTCAACTTCAGGCGTACCGGGCTGTGAATACCAAGCCATGAAAGGTTTAAAATCAAAATCATTGGCATCACTCATCGCAGCAACAAAATCATCAATCGTTACCGCTTGGCCATCATGGCGCTCAAAATAAAGCTTCATGCCACTTTGAAACCCTGTTTCACCCAAGAGCGTATGAATCATGCGAATCACTTCAGCGCCTTTTTCATACACGGTATAGGTATAAAAATTATTCATCTCTATGTACGACTCTGGCCTTACCGGGTGTTTCATTGGGCCGGCATCTTCGGCAAATTGAAACGTACGTAAGCCATTCACATCTTCAATACGTTTGATTGATCGAGAATGTAAATCAGAAGTAAACTCTTGATCTCTAAAAACAGTTAACCCTTCTTTTAAGCTTAGTTGAAACCAATCTTGGCAAGTGACTCTATTGCCTGTCCAATTATGAAAATATTCATGTCCAATTACCGCCTCAACATTAATAAAATCTTTGTCAGTCGCTGTGTCTGGGTTAGCCAATACATAAGTAGAATTAAAAATATTAAGACCTTTATTCTCCATTGCGCCCATATTGAAATCATCCACAGCAACAATCATATAAATATCTAAATCATACTCAAGGCCAAATCGCTGCTCATCCCATGCAAATGAGCGCTTAAGTGAATCCATCGCAAACTGAGTTTTGTCAATATTATGTGATTCAACATAAATCTTGAGTGCGACTTCCTTGCCACTGATGGTGGTGTAAGTATCTTCTAATACGGCAAAATCACCCGCCACTAAAGCAAACAAATAACAAGGCTTGAGGCTAGGGTCGTGCCAGGTTACTTCACCCGGTTTTGAGCTAATTAAATTACCATTACTTAATAATATTGGATAACGCTTATGATCTGCCTTGATGTGTGTAGTAAACACACTCAGCACATCAGGCCTATCGAGATAATAAGTGATTTGTCTAAATCCGTGTGCCTCACATTGAGTACAAAAATTACCACTAGATTGATACAAACCATTCAGACTGGTATTTTTTTCTGGGTGAATGCGCGTGGTAATCTCTAGTGTGAACTCATCTGCTAAATCACTAATTTCTAGCCCTTCATCAACCAACTGATAATTAGGCTGTACACCATCAATCGAAATCGAAATCAATTCTAAATTAACGCCATTTAAAAATAAGCGACGCTCTTGGCTAGCCAGATTCGGATTTTGATAATAATGCACCTTAGATGAAACAAGTGTTTCATCTTCAGATAGGTCAAAGCTCAGCTCTGTAGTACGGATTAAATACGCACTCGGCTGATAATCCTTTCGATAAATTGCCTGGGGCTCTACAGTATTAATAACACAACTCCTAAAATTAAACGATAGACAACAAAAGGCATCAATCCAATACTGTCTAATAATTTAATAAAAAATACAACGGTAAAATAAGCACTAACGGCTGCAATTAAAAAACCCAGTATCAGCATAAGCCAATCAACCGATTGTGGTTGTTGATATAAATCAAAAATCATCAACATGGCTGAAAGCGTAATAACAGGAATGGATAATAAAAAGGCAAATTGAGTGGACATCTGTCTAGACAAGCCTATTAACAATCCCGCAGTAATGGTAATACCAGAACGCGATGTGCCTGGAATCAATGCCAATGCTTGCATGCTTCCAATAAAACCAACATCTAGCCAGTCAATTGTTTTCCTAACGGAAGCTCTTTTTACATTCACCAAAATGCCTAATCCTAGCAACAAACCAAATACTAATGTCGCATAGGCAATGACTTCAGTTGAGCGCAGAGTTAACTCAATAGTGTCTTTAAACGCCAAACCTACCAATCCTACCGGGATCGTGCCTAGCAGTATGCCCCATGCTAATTTAGATTCACCAACTGTTTGCACTTTAACAACGGAGTGAAAAAAATCAGCGATTAAAGTTTTTATAATCAATCGATAATAAAACACAATAGCGCTGAGTGTACCCAAATGCACCACCACATCAAACGCTAAACCTTGATCAGGCCAATCGGTTATCTTTGGCACTAAGATTAAATGCGCTGACGACGAGATTGGCAGGAACTCACTCAACCCCTGAACAAGTGCTAATGTAATTGTCTGAAAAAAATCCATGCTATTTTTATCGGTTTATAATTTATGCGTTAAATCTTGTTCGGTAAATCCTTTTAATTTTACCGATAGTTTTTTCGTCAATGCCAACACCTTGAAACTCTCCCCCATAGCACTGGGCAATACCAACTGCTTAACCTGCTGCGCCAAAGTAATGCGTCTATCCTCATCAGTTTCAGCTAATAAATACTCGTCAATCCCCAGTGAAATTAAAAATAGTGCTTGCGTGGCGTAACCAGCAATGTCAAATCCGCTGTTTTGGGCTTGATCGGCCATATCTGAAAAATTAACCGACGTGGTAATGTCCTGTTCACCCACATGCACAAAAGGATCATCACTGGCTTTATGCTGATAATAACATCTAAGTGTGCCTTCACCACGTTGTGGATGGAAATATTCATCTCGACCCATGCCGTAATCAATTAGCAGTACTAAGCCTTGCTCAACAATATCACTCAACGATTCTATCCAAGCCATTGCTCTTAGGTTTATCTCGGTGGTATAGCCTTGCTCAACTTCATTAGGCAATAAGGCCTTATCATCAATATAAGGCTGGTTAAATATCTGCCACTGTAATTGATTATCCTTGCAATCCACACCCAACTCAACAAAGCTTGTTTGTTTTTTAATTAAGCGTTTAGCTGGCATCGCATCCAAGACTTCATTAGCAATCACCACACCTGAAAAATGCTCAGGAAAAGTAGTTAGCCACACGACTCTATCGAGTAATTCTGGCAGAATTTTATTAATGGTTTCTTTTTGTCGCTGTTTGAGTTCAGCGCTGAGCTCAAGAATATAATATTTTTCTGGCAAATTATTAAGTCGGCCTAACTCAAATAAAATTTGAGTAGCCAATATGCCACTACCCGCACCAAATTCTAAAATACTGTTATTACCATCTAGCACCTGCATACATTGACGCGCTAAACAAAAACCAAATAAGTCTGAAGTTTCAGGGGCGGTAATAAAATCTCCTTGCTCACCAAACTTCTGTGCACCACCACTATAATAACCTTGTGCTGGATAATACAAAGCTAAATCCATAAATTCATCGAAACCTATAGGCCCAGCTTTTTGTATAATGGTGTTTTTGATTATTTCTTCAAGATTCATTGAATCCGTATTTTATATGAAAACAGCATTAATCACCGGCGGTGCACAACGTATTGGCGCACAGATCGCACAAACACTACATGACAATGGTTTCAATATCATTATCCACTATCGACACTCAAAACAAGCCGCTGAAGCGCTGGCTCAAGCCCTCAACGCTCAGCGAAGTGATTCAGCCGAGATTATTCAAGCAGAATTGTCTAGCCTTAAAGATATTCAAGCGCTAAGCCAGAGCATCGATCAATTAGATGTTTTGGTTAACAATGCCTCAGTTTTTTACCCAACACCGGTTGAGGATGCTGATCAAGACACTTGGCATAACATTATGGACACCAATGTGATGGCGCCTTTTTTCCTGTCGCAATCACTAACAAACACTTTAAGAAAAACTTCAGGCTGTATTATCAATATCATTGACATCCATGGTGAGCGTCCACTCAAAAATCATGCAATTTATAATATTTCTAAGGCTGGCATTGCAATGATGACCAAATCCTTAGCCAAAGAACTGGCGCCTGAAATACGGGTTTGTGGCGTCTCTCCTGGCTCGATTCTTTGGCCAGAAAATGAAGCCTCATTAACCGATGAGCAAAAAAATAAAATGCTAAACAAAATTGCCTTGGGTAAACAAGGGAGTGCGACTGACATTGCTAATACCGTTTTATTCCTAGCTAACTCTCCCTACATCACCGGACAAATTATCAGTGTTGATGGTGGTCGAACATTAAATCAGTAAATGCGCAAAGAAACATTTTTGTGATATAATTAAGCGGCTTGATGTTTAAGTGCATCAGCAACAAGAATTTTTTTAAACGTTTTTGTACTAAAAGAAATACCACAAAAACTACGATAAATATTTAGGGCTTTTTTTTGCCACATATAGAGTAACACAATCATTTATTATCCATTATCGGTAATAAAGAGAAATAGGGTATAAACCCTTTAAGGAATAGGTTTTTGAATCATTTATGAATCAAATAAATCACATTTTAATGTCAATTCAGCACGTGTGTGTTGAGCCTCTATACGTGGAAAAAAGTCCATCAACAGGACTAAACCATGAACCATATTTTAATCAATGCAACTCACAAAGAGGAGATCCGAGTTGGCATTGTCAAGAACAAAAAACTCACTGATCTCAATATAGAAACCAGCCTTAATCAAAAAAATAAAGGCAATATTTACAAAGGGAAAATCTCCCGAGTCGAGCAATCTTTAGAAGCTGCTTTTGTTGATTATGGCAAAGAAAGACAAGGCTTCCTACCCTTTAAAGAAGTTGCAGAAAGTCTCTATAACGGTGCTAAAGCCAAAGGTGACAAACTCACTATCTCCGATGTTCTTAAAGAAGGACAAGAGATTATTGTCCAAGTTGAAAAAGAAGAACGTGGCAACAAAGGTGCTGCTCTAAGTACTTACATCAACCTGGCTGGCGCTTACATGATCCTAACGCCAAATAATCCTAAAAGCCATGGCATTTCAAGACAAATCACTTCAACAGAAAGACAATCGTTAAAAGAAGTTATTCAAAAAATTACCATGCCAGAAAACTCTGGTTTGATCATTCGCACGGCTGGATCTGGCAAAAGTTTAGAAGAGTTACAATGGGAGGTTGATTACTTATCAGAGTTATGGAGTTCAATTAATAATGCTGGAGAAAAACGCTCAGCACCCTTCTTAATTTACCAAGAAAGTGACATTGTAATTCGCACCCTGAGAGACTACTTACGTGAAGACACGGATAGTGTCGTTATCGATGACTTAGAGACTTTTCAAAATGCCAAAGAATTTGTTAGTTTTGTTTTACCTCATTATCTAGATCGCATTAAATTCTTTGATGTTTCTGAGCATTCTTTGTTTAATCACATGGGTGTTGAAAACCAAGTCAGAAGCGTGTTTAATCGTGAAGTATCCTTACGTACAGGTGCAACCATTGTTTTTGATACAACCGAAGCGCTGACAGCAGTTGACATCAACTCTGCTCGTGCGACTAAAGGTTCTGATATTGAAGAAACCGCTTACAACACCAATCTAGAAGCTGCTAAAGAAATTGCTATCCAATTACAACTACGTGATATTGGTGGCCTAGTGGTTATTGACTTTATTGATATGTCAACTGAAGAGCATCGAAAATCAATTGAAAAAGCCATGGAAAATGCCACAAATTCAGATCGTGCACGCATCCAAATTGGCACAATTTCACAATTTGGTTTGCTCGAAATGTCAAGACAGCGCTTAATGAGCTCAGTCACTGAATCAGTCGAAAAATCTTGCCCTCAGTGTCATGGTAGCGGCTCCACGCCAACAGTACCAAGCTTGGCATTAACCGTACTAAGACAATTGGAAGATGGTTGCAACGCTTCCAGCCAAACACAGCGTATCACCATTCAATCCAGTGTTGATGTTATCACTTATCTACTTAATGAAAAGCGTAGTGATATTACCCGATTAGAAAACAAGCATGAAATTAAAATCACGCTATTACCTAATCCTTATATGCAATTCCCTAACTTTAATATCACTAAACAAAAAGGTGATAAAAAACAACAACACAAGAGTTACCAAGGCATCTCTAAGCCTCAATATAATTTATCTGAAAATGGTTTAACCAATACAACTGAAGATCCAGCCATCGATATGAATCGCCCAGCGACGCGTGTTCCTGAAAAGAAACAACTCTCATTACTTGAGAAGATTAAAAAGGCACTGTTTGGTGCCAAGAAAAAGAAGCCTAATAAAAAACGCCCTAGTCAAAATAATCAAAATCGTAATAGGAATCGTAATAGGAATCGTAATAGGAATCGCAATAAAAACCAAAACAAAGGGCAGGATAACAGCGAAAACAAAGGACAAAACAAGCCTCAAAATAAAAATAAAAAGCCGCAAAACAAGCCTCAAAATAAAAATAAAAAGCCGCAAAACAAGCCTCAGGAGAAAGCAGCAGAAAAAGCTAAGTCAAACCCACAAAATAAAGCTCAACAAAAGCCAAAGTCTGAAGCAAAACCCAAGTCTCAGGAAAAACCTAAGACTGAAAATGCAGCATAATGATGGATCGTTAT